>DATNQL010000202.1:0-13707 GCA_036704025.1 Stenomitos sp. | reverse complement strand
AGGGGGTATGGGGGAGGCACTCCGTCCCCCAGTGGGGGGTTTGGGGGGAAACCCCCCAATCTGGGTTTTTCTCAAAGAACGACTACTTTTTGCTTAAGTCAGTGACATTCTACTTAAGAAGTTAGCTGTCATCCCTTACTGGCAGCGGAGTCTCCAGAATCTCCATCAACAACTCCAATCGTGATGGACGAGACAACATTGGCACCAAGTTTGGCAGCGAGTAGAAATCTCCTGCAAAGGTAAACGTTTCCAACGCTACCTGATTTTGCTGCAACTGCCGCTCTAAGTAATTGCTGTGACTCCCAACTTTGACAATCACCACATTTGGCAATACCTGTAATTCCTTACAGTATTCGGTATAAGCATTGCAGAAGAACGGTGCAGTATTTTCACCCTCGTCAGTCACAATGATGATTTGCTCCACCGACTGTTTCTGCTTCCGCATCTCTTCCAGCGCCACACCAATACTTGTCATGCCACTGGGGAAGATATTCTGGAATGCCTTCTCCCAATCAGACAAATCCTTACCGTTTGCGGTAACAGGTTGTGCTTTTTCATTGAAGGCGTAAACAAACAGGTTCGCGTCACTGATGCCAGAAATCAAAGCCGCAATCTGCTTACCCACTTCGATCGCCTGCGTCATACTAGAGCTTTTGTCCACGAACACCGCAGTAGACTTGGTAATCTTACCCTTCTGCTTAACCTGTTCATCGACAACTTTGTCTAATTGAGCCGCCATAGCTTCATCAACGCTAGCGACTTCACCCGCCTTCCTTGCCTTGAAGGCCGAGACGCGGTTAGAGGTTGCCGCTTCTGCCAGTTTTGCCTCAATCAGCGCCTTCACCTCAGCATTATCCATCGCCCCCCGCTTCTGGAGAGAATTGAGGTTGTTGATGACTTCTTGCGGTGACATGGCATTCACCAGCGCTATCAGGATTTCTGGCGTTAGCTGCTTTAGAGCACCAATGGCAACGGTGTAAGGAATCTTGTGTTCCGCAATCAGTTGCGCTTGTAATTCCGGTGTCTCTGCCTTCGCTAGCTGCTTGAGAACAAAAGCCAGACTATCTTCCGGTGGTGCATCCTTGAACAGTACCGCATTAGCACGCTCATTCGGCTTAATGTGCAAACTCGCATAGAGGTGCTTCATTGCCTTGCGTCCCCGTACCGCCGCGCGATCGAAGAATTCTGCATTCTTCTCTCGTGCCTGCAAATAACGCCTGACAGCAGTCCGTGCCGAACGGGGTAACTTCTGCTGATGCTGCTTCATGAAGTCCACAATCCGCGCCACCTGGTAAGGCGGAAACTCTTGTAGTATCACGAACCCCGCACCCCGGTGTTCAGTTAGCTGACTGGTGAGCAAATTACCGACAAAAACTTCTTTGTGGTCGCGGACATCCCCATAACGCTGATACCATACAGCCAGGTGTCCGTAGAAGATGGGGTCAAGTTCCACCATCATCTTATGCAGTTCTGCTACCTTACCCAGTTCACGGTGTGGCGTAGTGAGCAGACTGTTGAGCATTTCTAAACGTAGGTCGTACTCGGCAGTATTCATTGTAACTACCTCCTTTCCTCAAATCACTAGGAGCAGGATTTGCAACTTCAGGCTTGAATTGGCAATAGTCCCAATCCAAAATCCAAAATCTAAAATCCCAAATTGATTGGAGGCAGTTGTCGCACTTTTTCACGCGAGAGATGGGTGTGCCGCGCAAGTCGAGAAAGCGATCTTTTTACACACTACATGGAAGCCGACTCCATGACATCCTGGTTACCAGGATGATGCTCTACCGACAACGAGCTAGTATCAATGTATGTATGCTTTTTCAGTTAGGGCGCGGACAACTGCCATGATAACTACTTCAGGAAAACTTTCGCCCCTGATGCTTCCAATTGTTGCTTGATGTCTTCAGCGGCTTCGAGTTCAACAGCTTCCTTCACTACTTTTGGTGCTGACTCCACAAAGTCTTTCGCCTCTTTCAATGCTAAACCCGTCAGAGTGCGTACTACCTTAAGAATGGCAATCTTCTTATCAGCCGGGACTGCCTCCAGCACCACGTCAAACTCAGTCTGTACAGGTTCATCACCTATCAGAATCTCTGGCTGAATTGGAATTCCAGGTATCAGCCTAGTTGTTGAAGCATCAACACCAAAAGTATCTTCAATTTGCTGAACAAGTTCAGTTGTTTCGAGTATTGTTAAAGATTGTAACTGCTCAAGAATTTCCATAGTCTTAACAGACATGGCTACCCTCCTATACATATTAAAGATGAATAATTAATCAATTACTGGCCTGGTTGCCCTAAGCCTTTTATTGATGGACACTTCGCGCAAGTTAAGAAAGCTGTTGGTTCATACGCAGGATTTGAACCTGCATAATCTTGATCTTGAGTCAAGCGCCTTTTCCATTTGGCTAGTATGTAGGCTTTCTACGTCAGGGCGCGAAGTGCGATAAAGAATGGGTATCCCGCGCAAGTCAATAAAGCTATTTCACTTGGCGCTCTACCTTTGAGCTACAGTCCCATAGGAGTGGAACTGGTGGGAATCGAACCCACAACCTCCCGGTTTACAGCCGGATTGTGTGTAAGCTTCACCTGTTAGGGCGCGGGATAGAAAACTTGTAGGGATTTCAAGCTCTTTGCTGAACACCCTATATTTATACTACATTTATAATACAAAGCTGTCAAGAGATGAGAAAAAATATTTTTCGCTTCTGTCTTTCAGGGATACTCTCAGGTCAGAATATCCCTAAGGTATTCAGGAGATGACCGATAGACATACCGTCCTGTGAAGATTACGCTGTCCCCAATGGATATGGCATCATGCATTCCTCACACCGACCTGTGGCCATTGACTTATTTGCAGGTGCTGGCGGTTTTTCCCTAGGGATTGAGCAGGCTGGGTTTGATGTCGCCGTAGCGGTTGAACACGACCCGATTCATGGGTTGGTACATGCCTTTAACTTCCCTCAGACCAAGGTTTTATGTGCAGATGTCGCTCAATTGTCAGGTCAAGACATTCAGAAAGCTGTAGGAGAGTGGGCTGTGAAGAACAGGCAACGAGGAGGAAGTCGTGATGAGCCTTCCTCTACAATTCCCATTGATTTGGTCTTTGGTGGGCCGCCTTGCCAGGGGTTCTCTGTGATGGGTAAGCGCCAACTGGATGATGTGCGTAATACGCTGATCTTTGAATTCTGCCGGATTGTGAAAGAACTCCAACCCCGCTACTTTGTCATGGAGAATGTACCGGGCTTACGTATGCCAAAATACTCCCCTATCCTAGAGCGGTTGATGGGTGAGTTTGAAGCGGCAGGGTATGAGATAACGGAACCTGTGCAGGTGTTGAATGCTGCGAATTTTGGTGTCCCGCAGCAGCGGCGGCGGTTATTCGTACTGGGTACCCAGGTGGGATTGAACCCACTCGCTTATCCGGAACCAGAACTGCGATCGCCCTCTGAATATATAACCGTAAAAGATGCGATCGCCGATTTACCCAACCTCAATGAATTTGATGAACTCCACCATACAGACTCAATTCAACTCACTTCCGAACAACTAAACCCAATGCATGAACAAGCAACGCCCTACGTCAAAAAACTGCGGGGTTTGTCCTGTGATCCCAGTAATTTTGCGTATTCTCGGTGGTGGAATCCAACAGCGTTGACAAGTTCCATGCAAACTCGGCACACTGAACGGTCAATTGAGCGTTTTCAGGAGACACTACCAGGCAAGATAGAATCGATCAGTCGCTTACGACGCCTAGATTGGAATAAACCTTGCTATACCCTAAGAGCTGGAACCGGCTCAGATCGAGGCGCTTATACTTCCCCTCGCCCGATTCATCCTGAGTACCCACGAGTAATTTCCGTGCGAGAGGCGGCACGGCTGCACTCATTCCCCGACTGGTTCCGCTTTCACGTCACTAAATGGCACGGCTTTCGAGAGGTAGGTAATGCGGTACCCCCACTGCTAGCACGAGCCTTGGGTCGCCAAATCCTTGCCGCATTGGAGGTGAAACCCTTGGTGCCACCGGTTTCTTTAGAACTCGGCAACCCTCAGTTGCTGAGATTGAGCCAGCTACAGGCATCCAAGTATTGGAAAGCACAGTGCCATTTATTCTAAGTTAGTGATTCACATCACAACGTGACAGAGTGTCTGTCACATGGCGTTTCAGGGGCGCATCACAGGAGCGATAACTCCCGATCACTGAATATCTCAGTAATTTCTCGGATAGTAGAATTACAGAGCTTTTAAACAAGGAATTATGAGACAGGCTGAAATTTGCTTCCCCAAATTCCCCGTTGAACACCTGGCTAATCGCATCATGTGTCTTCGCAAAATAACTCGAATCGACCAACATTTATTCATGTCGGCTCTCCTCTCTAAAAAAGCTCTATCACCCGAAGAGAAAAACTTAGTAGAGCAGGTTTATCAGGGCTTGAACAAGGGGTGGATCAAAGTAGTGGACTAAATCCATGATGTCTTCTTAATCTATACAAAAGCCACTACTTATCATTACTTTTTCGTTTTTATTGGTTAATTTTATACGGTGTATCGCATTTAGCAGTTTCATAGGGAGTTGCATTCAAGGAGGGAACTTTCACTTCCCCAGCTTTCCGAACCTCCTCAGCTTCCCCAGCTCTGCCAAAGTACTACATTTGAACGCGACTTGCGATCACGATTAAAGGGGCGCATAGATGTTGCGTCCCTCGCTCTTATTTGGATGTCCTTTAAAGAAGGCACTAAGCTAGCAATCCACCGCCGGAAAGCAAGCCCAGTAAGAATATAACAGTAGCCGCTAGAGAAAATAGCGTCATTAACCCTGCTGGCATAAAAGCACGGGTTTTGGAAAAGCGAATGACAAAGACAATAAACAGAACCAAACCCAAGAAGGTTGCTAATCCCAACCCGACTAAGGGAACTTGGCGACCGATGAACCAAGCCACCAGTAATGCTAGCCCACTTCCTACACCACTAAACAGTGACACTTGGCTCTTGGCTTTGACATACCCCATGATACCGCCCAATAGGACGACAACTCCGTAAACCAGGATAGACCAAGTGGCAATTACAAACAAATTGTTCATTTTCTTAAGAATCGCTGGTGTAGCACGTTAGCGTAGAAAGCGAGGAATTTGGAGATTTACGGGATGAGCCTACATGATGCATTAATGTTAGGACTACTGCTGAGTCCTGGTCTTTTACTGTCAATCGTTATTATGCTTACTTTTGCGGCGGGTGGCTAGCCCAGCTATTTTACTCCTACAAGTTAGCAAGTTTAGAGCAGCAAAGTCACTGCCAACTTAAGAAAGGAACACAAACACTAAGACCTTACAGGCTGACTCAAAGTCACAATTACCTTTCCCCCGTAATCGCCTGAGGTGGTACGGGGGACTTAAGAAATTTTCAAAAGCATGGTGCTTACTGCTCAGGTCGTTTGGCAGAGTTATCGGATTTTTCACCGTGACGGGGTTCTCGACGCAAAGGAACTGAGTCGATGAGCGCTGTTTCGAGTTCCATCCGTTGTTCCATCTGACGCAAGAAGTAGCCAGTCATCATGGCGGAAGCTAACAATCCGGCTAAATTTTCCCGATCAGTGGTAATTTGGACGTTGAAGTTTTCTGAAGGGAGCATCCCAACCAGTCCCTGAACGTTCTGAGAGATGATTTGTTGAATCTCTGGGCTAGCGGATTTGGCAACCCGCGACAAAACGTCCGGAGATTGGTGCTGAAGATAGTTCAGCAGTGGGTTAGCTTGCTCATCTTCCGGTTGGGAACTGAGAAAGTCAGGGTTAAATACCATTAGGAATCTCAGGTTTTGACTTAACTTAGTTTCTACTCTAAACGATTGTGCCGTCAGGCGACCTCTGATTTTTGTCCTAAATCCTAGTTCTTTAGAAATAAATTTTGATAGAAAACTCTTTATCAAGCAATAATAAAGGGTTATTCAGGACTGGGACTGCTTCTCTAAGGGAGGGAGGAGTTGCTCTAATTCAAAGTGTTCATGAAATTTATTCGTGACTTGCAACCAGTAGGAACGACCATCGGTTTGACGGCGTCTTTGGACGAATCCTAGGGCAATCAGTTCTTGGATATGTTGGTAGGCACCACTGCCTCGAAGTTCGATCAGATCCGTTTGTGCAATGGTTTTTTTCAATGCGATTGCAGCTAACGTTCTCAAGGCACCCACACCCAATTCAGCCGGCACTAAGTTTTGCATTAAGTCTTGAAATGATGACCTTAATTGTAAGCTGTAACCGGTGGGTGTTTCAATCACTTCTAAGGCGCTATCCCGGTGGGCATAGTCTGCCATGAGTTCAAGCAGGGCGTCTTCAATGGTGTCCTTGTCGCATCCGGCAAATTCAGCAATTTCTGCGATCGACAAGGGTTTTCCCTTCAGGTAGAGTATGGCTTCTATCTGGGTAGCTAGGCGAGGCATGAACGATGGTGGATTCTAAATTTTAATTTTTCGCTTTTGAGTCGAGGGCTACCAGTCGAGTGGGCAGTGTTCACCTATTACTAATACTACACAGCGCTTCATCAGTTTCAATGCCAACGAGATTTTGTCACTTCCTATTCTCTTAGCCTAGTTGGCGTCCGGTACGCTCAACAAAGATATCTTCTAAATTAGAGGGACGAACCATGATACCCGTTTTATCAGGTAAGCTATCCAAGTAGGCATTCGCCTGTGCTAAGTCGGGAAAGAATTTGTACTCAAAACGCTCCCCAACTTGTTTCATCACCAATCCCTCTCCATGTTGTGCCTTGAGTTGTTGGAGAGTGCCGAGTTCAATGAGTTGTCCGGCGTCCATAATCCCAATCCGATCGCATAAAAACTCCACCTCATCCATATAGTGGGTGGTGAGTAACATGGTCATCCCCTGTTTATTCAAATCGCGAATAATTTCCCAGAGGCGGCGGCGGGTTTGGGGGTCGAGTCCTACGGTGGGTTCATCCAAAAACAAAACTTTCGGTTCGTGTAACAGTGCCCTAGCAATTTGTAGACGGCGCTTCATGCCACCCGACAGGGTTTTGACTAAACTATCGCGTCGATCCGCCAATTCTACATACTCTAACCACTGATTAATCAACCGCTGACGCTTGGGATTAGGAATGTGGTGCAGGCGTCCGTGCAGTTCCATGTTTTCCCAGACGGTGAGGTCGGCATCTACGCTGATTTGTTGCAATACAACGCCGATATTCTCTTTTACTTGTTGTCTATTGTGTACAACATCGTAACCGGCGACCTCAATTTGACCGGAACTGGGTCGAGTCAATGTGGTTAGCATCCGTATGGTAGTGGATTTACCGGCACCATTGGGGCCGAGTAAGCCAAACATCTCTCCCGATTCGATGGTGAAGGAGAGGTCGTTAACGACGGGGACTTTGTCGTAGGTTTTGTGGACGTTCTGGAGGGAAACGGCAGATGGCATAAATGCCTGTAAGAAATGGAACAGCTTTACGGATTATCATATCTTGCGTTGCTAGGAGAGTGGTTGAAACCCAGGTCTTACCCATTCCGGGTCTGCTAGCCCCTTTTTTGATCAGAGTAGGACCAGGAAGACAAGGAGGACAAGGAAGACAAGGAAGACAAGGGGGAGGAAATTTTATCCTGGGTTGTGAGCGAACAGACTCATGGTCACGTTTTGTAACACTCGTAATCCCTGCATCGCCCCCCGAATCAGACGGGTAGCGGCAATCGGTTGCCGTATCATAGCGATCGCTAAGGGTAAAGGCTGAAGATCACCCTCCGGGTTGAGTGCACTGGTAAGATTGGGCAGGTTGTGACGAGAGTCATCACTGATGACTCGTAGCATGGCGACGGCCACCCCAGCTTGAGAGAGAACCTGCAAAGCCGCAAATCCTTCCATATCGACCACTTGGGTATCGTAAAGTTGACCAAGATGGCGTTTTTCGTCAGCACAATAAATGATGCGATCGCTCGTGAACCCCTTCACCAGAGCCACCCGTGATTTGAGCTTGTCCTGCAATAACTGGGTCAGTTCACCATCAAAGGAGCGCCATACAAGAGCCGTTTCACTTGACTGGCAAACACAAGCATGGTATAGCACAATATCCCCAACAACCAACTGAGACGATAAACTGCCACCTAAACCCATCACCAAAATGCTGGTCGGCTTTTTTGACACAAAAGCCTCAGACTCTTGCCATCGTTTTAGATACGCCGTCACAGGCTTAGAGCCAACGGGAATGGGCAGCACTAACGGTTTTGCAACCTTAACACGGCTTAAACCTCGACAAACGGCCTGATATTCGGCTCCCTGAGGAACCAGAATAATTTGGGGGACTGGAGAATCGGTCATCAAAGAGCAATGTCTATGGTGTATAGTTCCACAAAGCAAAGGTCAGTAACGATAGAATCGCATAGATCTTGGCTGTAATCTGCACCATCTGTCTCCCAACATGGTAGAGCCGACCCGCAAAAAAGCCCTAAGAGAGCGATTTAATATTTCCCAGTTAGCGATCGAGTTTCCCTGGTTGAGTATCAGCTTTTGGATCGCGGTGACGGTAGCGGGGATATTGGCTTTCAGTTCTCTGAAGTATGCGTTGTTCCCGGATATTACCTTTCCCGTGGTGGTAGTCAATGCCTCCGCCCCACTCAAAACCGCTCTGGATACTGAACGTCAACTCACTAATCCCATTGAGCAACAACTCAAATCCTTAGAAAGGCTGGATGAAAGCCGTTCTTCCTCCTATCCTGGTCAAAGTGTTGTCAGTTTGTCGTTTGCGGTGGGGACGAACCTGGAAAATGTGAGTCGTCAGGTGGAAACGTCACTTAAGAATTTAAAGTGGCCTGCGGGAGCGACGTTTAAAGTGATTCCCCTGAACCTGAACGAATCTGCTGTTGTGAGTTACGCCATCCAAAGTTCATCCCAAAATCTGGCTGATTTAGCGAAGCTTGCCAAGGACAAAATTGTGCCTGCCATCTCCCAGATACCGGGAGTCCTGAAAGTTGAGCTACTCGGTGAACCCCTGAAAACGCCTCTCTCTCTCTCATCAGCCAGTGATGCCTTAGGTCAAGGGGCGACCTTAGTGCGATTTAAGGGTCAAGATGCCCTAGCGTTTCAAGTCATTAAGCGGGGAGATGCAAACACGCTGGATGTGGTGAGCAAGGTGGAAGCAGAGATTGAAACACTCAAATCGACCCTATCCGGCGTACAACTCACTCTCGCCGCAACTCAGGCTGAGTATATTCGCGAAGCCACTCACGCGACCATTGATGCCTTGATGCTTGCGGTCGTGCTCTCGGTATTAGTAATCTACCCCTTCTTATGGAACCTACGAGCAACGCTGATTACAGCGCTGGCAATTCCCATCTCCCTGTTGGGGACATTTATCGTCATGGCGATGTTTGGCTTCAACCTGGAAACCATCACATTACTGGCATTGGCGTTAGTGATCGGGATTATCGTCGATGATGCGATCGTGGATGTGGAGAACATCACCCGCCATATTGAAAATGGAGAAACGCCTCGTCGTGCATCAATCATAGCCACTCAAGAAATTGGCGTCACTGTCTCAGCGGCTACCTTGACCATCGTAGCGGTATTTCTGCCAGTCGGTTTGATGGGAGGTGTCGTAGGTCAGTTTTTTAAGCCGTTTGGGATAACCGTTTCAGCCGCAGTACTTGCCTCTTTGTTCGTTGCCCGGACTTTATCGCCGCTACTCGCTTCTCGTTGGCTCAAACCCAAAACGGCTCGCCGACGAGAGAGTAAAGAATCTGGCTTTACCCAAGGGTACCGCCACTTACTGGCGTGGTCGTTGCATCACCGGGGAATGGTTCTGGGATTGGCGGTTTTGAGTTTGGCAATGGGTTTAGGGTTAATTCCGCTGATTCCCAAGGGGTTTATTCCCACACTGGATCGCGGTGAATTCAATATTACCTATACGGCTCCTTTACCCACCATTCCCAAAGAACTTTCCTCCGCTTCTGGCTTGAGTGAGATGCCATCCGTGTCACCTGTCGCGGGGGCAAGTCATTCTCCGGCATCAGCAGATTTACAGAAATCTCTAGCTACAGCCAAAAAGGGTTCTCTTTCACCTGAAACTGTAGAAGCATTGCGACAAGCTCAAGCGGCTTCAGCATTTAATCCCCTCCATGATTCGCTTCAGGTGGCTAAGTCGTTGGATGATTTTGTGCGGAAATCGCCTCAAGTCAAGGATGTCTTTACCATTGTTGGGTCGCGTCAGGGGGAGCCGAATAAGGGTAGACTCTATGTGAAACTCAAGAGTGATCGCACCGTCAAAACGGCGGAGGTGCAAAACCAATTGCGCGACTCCTTGCCCCAGATTCCCGGTGTCACGACGAGTATTGAAGATATTCAATTTGTGGATACGGGTGGGGACAAACCCCTCAAGTTAGCGTTACTGGGGGACAACCTCGAAGAACTCAACCGCACGGCGAACCAACTCAAACAGCGACTGGAGAAACAGCCTGGGTTTGCGGATGTAACCTCTAGTGCGACAGCCAATCAACCGGGCACCATCTTGGAAATTCAGCATGATAACACCCGCCGCACGGCTTATGTCGGTGCCAACTTGGGACAAGGTGCAACGTTGGGAAATTCGACTGAGCGTATGGTTAAAGAAGCCAAAGCGGTTCTCCCGGCTGGAATTACACTCGATTTAGGCGGAGATTCGGCACGCAGTAGTGAAATTTTGAGCAGTTTTGGCACCACCTTAGGGTTATCTGTTTTATGCATTCTGGTGGTACTGGCGTTGCTGTTTCAAAGCTGGAGCGACCCCTTGGTGATTATTTTCTCTCTGCCGTTATCCATTGTGGGGGCAATGCTGGGATTATTGCTGACTGGCAGCGATTTCGGCATGATTTCCCTGATCGGGATCATTTTTTTGATCGGGCTGATTAATAAAAATGCCATCTTGATTGTGGATTACATTAACCAGTTACGAAAATCTGGGTTGAATCAGACTGAAGCGATTCTTCAAGCCGGTCCGGTAAGACTTCGACCCATTTTGATGACGACAGCGTCCACCATTCTGGGAATGCTGCCCTTGGCATTAGGACTGGGGGCGGGTGCCGAGTTACGGGCACCGATGGCGGTGGCTATTATCGGTGGGTTGATTACCTCCACGTTGTTGAGCCTGATTGTTGTTCCCGTTGTCTATGCTTCGTTGGACGATTTACGCAACCGATTCTCCAAAAATAAGAGGTTTGTCTGATGGTAACGCGGGTGTTTGTAACGGGAGGAACAGGGTTTATCGGTGCGAATCTAATACGCTTGTTGGTGCAACAGGGCTATGGGGTGAAAGCTCTGGTTCGTCCCACCAGTTATTTAGATAACCTACAACATCTGGAGGTAGAAATTGTTCAAGGAGATTTGAACGATTCCCAGTTGTGGCAGCAGATGGAAGGCTGTCAGGTACTGTTTCACGTTGCTGCTCTCTATTCTTTGTGGCAAGCTGACCAAGAGGCACTTTATCGCCATAATGTCTTAGGAACCCGAAATGTTCTAGCCGCGGCTCGTCAAGCCGGAATTGAGCGAACGGTTTACACCAGTTCTGTGGCAGCGATTGGTGTGGGTGCGGCGGGTGACAGGGTGAATGAAACCCATCAAAGTCCAGTGGATGCGTTGGTTGGTCACTATAAAAAGTCTAAATTCCTGGCGGAACAGGAAGTTAGGATTGCTGTTGAGGCGGGTCAAGATGTCGTTATCGTCAATCCTAGCACTCCCATTGGTCCCTTTGATATTAAACCAACACCAACAGGTGATATAATATTACGTTTTTTGCGACGGGAAATGCCCTTTTATTTAGATACAGGACTCAATTTTATCGATGTGCGGGATGTGGCGTGGGGACACTTGCTCGCACTCGAACGGGGGAAAACAGGCGATCGCTACATTTTAGGGCATCAAAACCTCACCTTAAAACAACTCCTCGATCAACTCGCGCAACTCACAGGAATAGTAGCCCCAAAACATACGGTACCGGCTTGGTTACCTTTGAGTGTGGCTTGGATTGATGAGCGAATTCTCGCACCTTTGGGTAAAACGCCTGACGTTCCCTTAGATGGCGTGCGGATGGCACGTCAACGGATGTATTATGATGCCTCGAAAGCGGTTCGAGAATTGGGATTACCTCAGTCTCCTCTCTCAATAGCGCTCAAGGATGCTGTAGATTGGTTCGTCGAGCAGGGATATGTCGAAATAACACAGCCCTCAAGCCTGAGTTAAATTGCTCAAACGACTAATGTCCCTGGCTTGCGAATGCTTCCGGAAATTTCCCCTGTCATCCACCTGCTCCTGCTATGTATCCTCCTCGATTTAGGGCATTTACCGATGAAATCTGCTCGACTGGGATTGAGCTTGTGCGCGTCTAGTCTTTTCCTGGCTGGCATGATCCCGACATTGCCAGTACTCCCTCAACCCATGACACCAGCACCTGACGGGACTGGCACAGTTGTCACCCAAAATGGCAATCGATTGGACATTTCAGGAGGTTCTTTTTCTAGTGATCGCACTAATCTCTTTCACAGTTTCCAGCAATTTGGACTCAGTGAGGGTCAGATTGCCAATTTTTTATCAAATCACTCAATTGACAATATCCTAGCGCGGGTTGTCGGTGGTTCCCCTTCAATTATTGATGGTTTAATTCAAGTTACAGGCGGCAACTCAAACTTATATTTGATGAACCCTGCCGGAATTATTTTGGGTCGAAATGCCAGCCTCAATGTCCCAGCAGATTTCATGGCGACAACGGCTACTGGTATGGGCTTTGGTTCCCCTACCTTAGCCGGGGGAGTATGGTTTAATGCTATTGGGAATAATGACTATCAAACTTTAATCGGTTCCCCCAGTTACTTTGCCTTTGACTCAATTCAACCCGGAAATATTATCAATGCAGGTAATTTAACCGTATCACAGGGCAGAAATTTAACCTTACTTGGCGGCAGTGTGATTAATACAGGTCAAGTTACCGCATCATCGGGGAATATTACCCTGATGGGTGTGTCGGGGGAGAATTTAATCAAAATTAGTCAACCGGGACATCTGCTGAGTTTAGAGATTTCTCCACCCCGCAACCTATCCGGTCAGCCATTGCCGATTACAGCTCTAAGTTTGCCTAGTTTGCTGACAGGAACGGCTGGAATGGTAGAGACAGGATTGATGGTTTCTACCACTGGCGAAGTACAGTTAACGAATTCCGGTACGACAATACCCTCAGAGACAGGAGTGGTAATAGCGTCGGGCACTCTCAACGCATCCAACATCGGGACAAACCCAGCATCGTCCTTAGTGCAAACGGGCGGTAGTGTGAATATATTAGGCACTCAGGTTGGTTTATTGGCTGCCACGATCAATGCTTCTGGCACCAATGGCGGTGGAACGGTTCTGATTGGGGGCGATTTTCAAGGGAAAGGCAGCGTACCGAATGCCTCTAGTACTTATGTCAGTAACGATTCCACTATTAATGCTTCAGCACTGTTCAATGGCAATGGCGGCAGAGTAATTGTTTGGTCGGATCAGGTCACCCGATTTGATGGCATGATTAACGCCATAGGGGGTGCGGTGTCCGGCAATGGCGGGTTTGTGGAGGTGTCGGGCAAGGAAAGCCTCCGCTTCCAAGATACTGTCAATACGAGTGCGACTTATGGCAACGTCGGTACCTTACTGCTCGATCCGACCGACATCCTCATCCGTAATGGGATTGGCGATGGTGATGATGCGGAT
>DATNQL010000201.1:0-1801 GCA_036704025.1 Stenomitos sp. | reverse complement strand
CCTGACAACTGACAACTGACAACTGACAACTGTCAAAGCAGTTCGGTAAAGCGGGGATCGCTTTGGAGGGTTTTGAGGACTTGCTTGATTTCTTGGGTGCGTTCTTTGTTGACAATGAGAGTAATATTGCGATCGCGCACAATCACCACATCCTCTAAACCAATAGTAACAATTACATCATCTGGACTAGTAGCGTAAAGGATTGCCCCTTGCGTATCCAGACCGACGTGAGTAGCTAGTTCTACATTAGGAGTATCAGCTTTCTTTAACAAACGCTCAATAGCATTCCAATCACCCAAATCATCCCAACCAAATTCTGCCGGCAAGACATATACTAGATTGGTCTTTTCCATGAGTGCGTAGTCTATACTTTTCTTAGGTAACTGGGGATAGACCTCAACACCCAGTTTCTCCAATGGTTCGATAATTTCAGGTGCATGGGTATGTAGTTCCTTGAGGACGACTCCCGCACGGAAAACAAACATACCGCTATTCCAGCTAAATCGACCCGTAGCTAAAAAAGTCTCCGCCGTTTCGCGGTTGGGCTTTTCAGTAAAGCGGTTGACATGATAAGCTGGCAACTCATTAAAGCTACCAATTTGTTGACCTTGTTCAATGTAGCCGTAGCCAGTTGATGGAAAAGCAGGCTTAATCCCCAAAGTGACAATCGCTTCTGTGCTTGCCGCTAGCTGGGTTGCAGCATCTAATGTGCGTGCAAACGCCTCTTGATCTGCTATCCAGTGGTCAGAAGGAAAAAAGCCTATAATTGCGTCATCACCGTAACGCTTTTGAATTTCCAAACTGGCCCAAGCAACAGCCGCAGCAGTGTCTCTACCTTGGGGTTCAATTAATATATTTTGCGATGGTAATTCGGGTAGTTGTTGTTGCACCCCTAGTCCTAGCTGGCTAGAGGTGATTACCCATAATTCATTCCACCCGCCGGCGAGTTTAACCAGTCGATCGGCGGTTGATTGCAATAAACTTCTAGAGCTACCATCAAGACTTAAAAATTGTTTCGGTCGGTCTTGGCGGCTGAGGGGCCAAAAACGTTCTCCTTTACCACCAGCCAAGATTACTGGGAACAGTGGGCTACTCATGTTGTCATACACACCAACGGTAGAACATTTCAAGTTTACAGTGCGGTTAGACACTGGCAAGATTGGTAGCTTGCATTAACATACTTTTAGGGAGTGGTTGAGTGGGGAGATAAATGTGATTAAACAGGTACAATGGTCAGAAAATCAGGCCGCACCTCAGCAAATACCGGATATTAACTTAGAGGCGGGGCCTTCACAAATAGAACTGGTAGAAAATCAGGGAATGCCTCAACCAGCAGAAGGAATAGAGGCAGAATCTCAACAGCAGTCAGCTAACGTTTCGCGTAATGTTGTTGAGTCTGTCGGCGCAATACCCAATGAACTATATGAGCGCTTGGGCTTAACCATGCCTCGTTGGCTATTGGGGATGTTGACAGTTGTTTTAGGTGTCATCCTCTCTGGGCTGTTAGTATCCACCTTGGCGCTGTGGACTCCGTTATGGAGTAATTTAGACCGCACCGACGAAGAATTAGGGGTATCTGGGAAAGATGAGCAGAAAATGCCATTACCTGGGGAATTATGGAGCAAAATTTCCCAGTACCAGCTATCCAAGCCGATGAATATTCTCATCATGGGAATTGAACCAGTTAGCGGTGCTGTGGATGGTTCCCCAGAAAGTTTCTCTGGCAAAAGCGACACCATGTTAATGGCTAGGCTAGACCCCAGCGATAAAACTATGCGGGTGCTGTCCATTCCCAGGGATA
>DATNQL010000200.1:0-13280 GCA_036704025.1 Stenomitos sp. | reverse complement strand
TCTACACTCCTCTCACCTCCAACCCCGGTTTGTGAAGAACTATCAAGCGCTTGGTTCAAAAGCCTTACTACCTGGGCTTTCTCAATTGTTAAGAAAGATGCGAGTAATGCATAGCTTTTTAAGGGGGATTTAGGGGGATCTTCTAGGTGTTGCACTATTTTATGAAATCGCTATCAGCCCTAACTCTGGGGGTTCGTCACGGGCTTCTTTGATTGTGGCACTTCTATTAACGCCGCCGATATCTAATCTCCTGCTGTTCTACTGGGTTAAATTTTCCCCAGATTGGATGCCGTCCAAATTACCCATCCATCCGTAAGCAACAGCAATAGTGAAAATCCCAACAAAATCAGATACATCCAAGGCTGTGATAAGGGACGAACATCGGTTGTATCAATTCCAGTATATTTTTCGACTAACTTCACTAATCGGGCAAATCCAACCACCCGCATCGGCAGCAAATAAGCCTTTTCGGATGATTGACTGAGGAAGTAATAAACTATTCCCCCTTGCCCCGTTGTTCGCATCTTCAAATCTTTGACATCCTGCCAAGGCAATGACCAGCCTTTGCGGAAAAAACTAGGTACCCAAGCTGGATAAGCCACCTGAATTTTTTCCTCATCCACTATGACCCGTTCACTCAGCGCACCATATAATGCGATCGCACCCAAACCCAATCCCATCCACAACAATAGAGGGGGTATCGGTGTGGATGATACCCGCGCCAAAAAAGGGAGAGGCAGGGTCAGCGCGAAATAAAACATGATTAAGGTAATACGAATTACAGGAGAAATGTAAAAAATAGAACAGGAGGACTGTTCAAAATCAGATGGTGCTTCAAGGTTAGATAACATGGGTAAAAACTGTGTTTTTTTATGACTCGTCTTTACAGTATTTGACATCTTTTATCAGTTACTTATGCTACACCTGAAGTTGTTAGGATGTAACGACTCAGGAGGCTGTATGTTACTAGAACACAGACCGAGTGGTGTCTTAGTAGAAGTGCTGACGTTGGAAGAGCTTTATAATCCTTGCCGCCATGAGATTATTGGCAGACTGCAAGCGGGAGAAGAAATGCAAGACCCTGAAACCTTCATGAAGTCAGAACTGATTTTCCCGTCGGGTGAAACCTTACCTCGTTGCTGGTTTGACGCACACTATCGCGAAAAAATTGCGTTGAAGAAGACGACAGCGATTGGTGTTTAAGGGAAATTTTGACAACGTTGAATTTAGTCCTGGAAAATGGCCACTAATAACAGCAGGAGTTCTCGTCTAAATTTCAGATTTAACCTGATGAGATAGCGTTTTTGGGGTTCAACATTCATGAGGGTCAAGTTGAACCCCTATTTGCAGGGCTAAGTTTGTGGCGTCCATGCCGTCTGATCACCTTGACCCCAAAAGCCGTCATATTTCGTAACGCGAACATCGCCCAAAACCTTAGTCTGACAGGCTAAGCGGCGATTGGCTGTGGGAGAATGAGGAGGAAGCGAGCGCCTCGCCTTATCCTTCCAATTGGGTTCGGACACGTCCCCTTCAACTGTCACGGCACAGGTACCACAACTACCGAATCCCATGCAGTTGATGATCTTAGCCTTGCCGTTATACAGTTCAACTCCATGCTCCAGTAAAACTTGGCGTAAATTGCTCCCCGGCTCACATTCAAAGGTTTTTCCTTGAGCTGTTACTTTAGGCATCGATCCTTGACCTGATTTGTTGTAAAAGGGGGGTTGGGTTATGTCAAAAAGCGGAGATTTTTTGGCTTTATGTAAACCCTTCCCTCCCTTCAGTTTACATTTCTTTACGATTACCTCAACATTCTCCCCGTCTATGAACTTGCAAGCCTCTACCCCCATCTGGATCTATGACACCACCTTACGGGATGGTTCCCAGCGCGAAGGACTCTCCCTGTCCCTAGAAGACAAGTTACGAATTGCGAAAGAACTTGACCAGTTGGGGATTCCTTTTATTGAAGGCGGATGGCCGGGGGCAAACCCGAAAGACGTACAATTTTTCTGGCAAATCAAAGAAGAACCACTTACTCAGGCGGAAGTCGTAGCCTTTTGTTCGACGCGACGCCCTAATATTGCCGCCGCCGATGACCCCATGCTGCAAGCGATTCTGGCAGCCGGCACTCGCTGGGTGACTCTTTTTGGGAAATCTTGGGATCTCCACGTCACAGAAGGGCTACAAACGACGCTGGATGAGAATTTGGCAATGATCCGAGACTCAATTGAGTATCTCCGGAGTCAGGGGCGTCGGGTGATTTACGATGCCGAACACTGGTTTGATGGCTATAAGCAAAATCCTGAATATGCCCTCCAGACTCTGAATGCCGCACTCCATGCTGGTGCAGAATGGCTGGTGTTGTGTGACACGAACGGCGGTACCCTGCCTCATGAAATCGGGCAAATTGTTCGGGAGGTTCGAGACGCATTGAACGTTGACAGTTCCAACCCATCTTCTCACCAGCAACCTTTATTAGGTATTCATACTCATAATGACTCCGATACAGCGATCGCAAATGCTCTGGCGGGTGTCTTAGAAGGCGTCCGCATGGTGCAGGGAACCATCAATGGTTACGGCGAACGCTGCGGTAATGCGAATCTTTGCTCTCTGATTCCCAACTTGCAGCTCAAGCTGGGATACCGTTGTATTCAAGATGAGCAACTGGCGAAACTGACCCAAACCAGCCGCCTGATTAGCGAAGTTGTGAATCTAGCCCCCGATGACCACGCGCCCTTTGTAGGACGTTCGGCCTTTGCTCACAAAGGCGGCATCCATGTCTCGGCGGTGGAACGGAACCCCCTAACTTACGAACATATCGAACCCGAAACGATTGGAAATCGACGCCGAATCGTGATTTCTGACCAGTCCGGACTGAGTAACGTTTTGGCAAAAGCGCGGACTTTCGGTCATGAACTCAACAAACAAGACCCCGCCTGCCGCCAAATTTTAGAACGTCTCAAAGGATTGGAAAGCGAAGGCTATCAATTTGAGGCCGCAGAGGCTAGTTTTGACTTACTAATGCGCGAAGCGTTGGGATATCGGCAGCAGTTTTTTGAACTCAAGGGCTTTCAGGTACATTGCGATATGTTACAAAGCATTAGTGGTGATTACAGTAATGCTCTTGCCACAATCAAAGTTACGGTCAATGGCAAAGATATCCTAGAAGCCGCAGAGGGAAATGGCCCGGTTTCCGCCCTTGATGCCGCCTTACGCAAAGCCCTCCAAAACTTCTATCCTGAAATTGCCCAGTTTCAGTTAACCGACTATAAAGTGCGGATTTTGGATGGTGGTGCCGGGACATCTGCCAAGACTCGTGTGCTGATTGAATCGAGTAATGGTCAAAAGCGGTGGACGACGGTAGGCGTTTCTCCCAATATTCTAGAGGCGTCTTATCAAGCGGTGGTGGAGGGGATTGAATATGGTTTATTGCTGCAATCTTCAGGCTTGCCTGAAAGTCGGTTGCCGGTGAGCGAAGGTTCTAAAGCGTCGGTGCAGTAAAATACTCCCTCCCCTTGATCAGGGGAGGATTAAAAAGTTGGGTGCCTGGTTTGAATTGACTAAAAGTTTTTGGTTATTGCGTTACCAAATCCTTTTCTTTGACATTGGCTGTCGCCGGATTTTGAGCCAAATTTTTCCATTCTTTAGCAGCAGCCCGCATATAGGCTACCTCTGTTTCCACACCCGGCAAGGTAGCCAAAATTTCAACTAATTCGTCAAACTCATCAGCCTTAACAATTGATGTGTTCAAAACTTCTACTGTGAGTCTTCCATACAAGTTTTTGGCAAGTAATACTAGGATTTCTTTTTGTTTGGGTACCTCAATTTCTCCTGCTTTGACTCGCTTGGGGTTAATACCCCACTTCAATATTTTCAAGAGTGCCTGAGGAGAAGCTTGAGCACAAATCGAACTGGTGATTTCCCGAATGGCTTCTGCCAAACATGGCTTTAGCTGTTCTTCGGATAAATCTAGGTCATTCACTAGAGCTTTCAGAGCAGCCACATGCTTGTCTAGAAGTTCACTGGAGAAGGGAGCCAGTTCGGCAATAATTGTATCTCCAGAAGGGTCTTTGCTGCGGTAGGGGTCTTCTAGAGTGTTAATCAACAAGTGGATATCTGTGGGATTACCGTAGTCAAATTGACCCAGGAAGAATGGCTCTTCATAGCCTGGTTGTAAGCCTTGGAAGTAGATCGGCCATTCTTTGCCAGACTGAACAATTTTGTAGAGAATCATCTCTAAGGTTTCTGTCGGCCATCCTAAATTAGTGACGGTGAAAAATTTTAGTTGGTCAGGCTTAGAAAAAATTAAAGCATTCAGCAGCAAATGACGCGCTTCGCTCAAATTCTGGGCAGTTAGATAGCGATGAGGCGCATGAACATTAATGACCGGCCCGACTTTGATTTTTTCGTCAATTTGAAGAGAGACTAAGCTGTTATCTAGGGTATGAGTAAAGCGCACCATTGAATAAGTCACTTTACCCTGCTGCACCGCTTGGGCAAACTGCCATTCTGCAATTTTCTTGGAAGCAGCGTACACTTCAGCTGTAAAGTATCTAGACGCTTTACCGGTTGAAGAGAATACACATTGTTCTACGTCATATTTTTCACAGAGATTGATAATATTCTCTGTGCCTAAAAGGCTGGTCGATATTGTTTCTCTGACTTTTTTTTCCGCTAATCCGGGCTGACGTTGAGCCGCTAAATGAAAGACGATTTCTGGTCTTTCTGCATCAAAGATAGAGTTGAGGGCATCATAGTTACGAACATCAGCAGCATAATGGGTGACCGATGCCTTTTTCTCTGCGATAGGTGTAGGTTCTAAGGAATAACCACAGCGGGCGTTGTCTACAGAAATGACATGCTTGACACCGAGTTCAACTAACTTCTCGACTAAGTCGCTGCCAACACATCCCTCTCCACCGGTTACAAGCGCAACCTTTCCTTTCAGTTTTTCGCTAACTTCAGATGTATAAAGATGAATGGTGCGATCGCGGACATCGGAAAACGGATCTTCTCCGAGTTGTCCTTCTGCCTTATAAGCTTCGATGAGTTCTACAGTTAGAGTTTTGAGTTTGGCAAGAACTTCAGGATGGTGCGGTTCCGGCGAACCTGGTGGCACTAATTCTTGTAGGCGTTTAATGACCTCGGCTTTTCTGGTAACAGGCACCACTGCTAAGTCGGATTCCGGCTTCACTTTTAGTAACTCCTGTAAGTTAGTAAAAAAACTGATAGCTCTACATTCAATCGTTTAAGGTAATCCCTGAACGACAAAATTGTTTACATCATAATATACAGGTTTGAAATTCTGCTAATTGATAGAGGCTTACTTTACTTATTTTTTATATATTTTTATATTCTTCAAAAAAACTATAAAGGTTAGGTGAAGTCTACCCAACACCCAAGCGACTGTTTAGCAATTTTCAGGCTTTCCTTAACTTCCCAGATTGGGCAATGAACATGGATTTTCTTTTTAAGAATAAACGGATGAATGGTTAGAGTAAGCGTTTCCGCCTGTCTCTAAGTACAATGAGTTATGCTCTGATTGATTGGGGTTTGATTCAAAAGAGCCTACTGGTTCTCAAGGCTTTGTCCCTGACCCGGTGAGGTGAACTCGTCCCTTGACAAAATAGCAATTTTAGCCTAAGTAGATGAAAAATTGTAAGCCTGTTTCTTCGGCTTCCTTCCAGAACCATGAGGTATGAGCAGCG
The DNA here is from genome assembly GCA_036704025.1 of Stenomitos sp. GTDB lineage: Bacteria > Cyanobacteriota > Cyanobacteriia > Cyanobacteriales > Coleofasciculaceae > Allocoleopsis. The sequence continues at coordinate 7,572 of DATNQL010000200.1, read as the reverse complement.
CACTCTACGCTATTTAAACACACAATTTAGCTTTTTGACTTTTTGAGTACAATTACTATATAACTACCCTAGTGGTTCAGAGCGTTTATGCTCTAGTCGCATTCAGCTTAGCGTATTCAGCCACTCGTCTTTCGTTAAACATGGGTTTGACGTGCGCCAGAAGGGTGGCAATTAATCATGCAGCCTGCTAGCTTGGTGATTGTGTCAATCTCCTGAACGCTTCTTGTTGTATTGCTCAACGCTTAAGTTGGGCAACAAGGGGAGTCTAGCGTCAGGTGAAGCACAAGCGCGTATAATTTCGCTATTGTGAAAGGCGAAAAACCCATCGCTGGAGTCAGTGAGCCAGCCTCGCCCAATCTAAAGATTGGGTAGCGGGGATTGTTTCTTGGCTTTAACCCTAGCACAAGTTGCTGCGGCTAAGTCTGTTCCGGACAGCGCTGGTATTTCCAGAAAACTGGATCGGGGTGAGGTCTCTAACGGTTCTCGGTCTCTTGGAGCAGGTGCAAGTCAAATGAAAGGAGAGTCCAACTGTATGCCTAGACAGGTGGAACAAAGAAATTCAGAGCCGATGGTGGTGATTACCGTACACCTTGCCAAAAACACTTGCACTTCTACCCTAGATACGCTACAAGAGTATATGATTGCTTCTTGGCCGTACAAGACTCTACGAACCGGCGCAATAGCCAAATCAGGAAGCATTATAGTTCAAGCATTTGCAAAAGTAATTTCAAATTAATTGAAAGTATGACTCAGCAAGTTACTCACCCAATGGTGAAGTTTCAGCGTCAGGTGCATTCTCTGGTGGAATCCAAGATAATTAAGCCCAATGACAGCCTGTGGAAAATCGCCCTGCTGTATGGAGATGAATGGTCTTACTGGAAGAAAGAGCTCCTTGAATTTGGCTTCACTATGCAAGATCCAATTGGAGACTTACTGGCCGTGGAAGCCTGGGATGAAGAATAGAAGCATGATGAACTTAGGTGGAAGTTTCATGCAGAAAGTTCCACCTTCAAGCGAAAAGAGGCGCTCAGCTCAACTGGGCAGCGGCTAAAGCTTGGGCTAGTTCTTCTGCCGTTTGATAGCGATCGCGCACTTTCGGTTCACAGACTCGCTCAATCACATGCCGTAGATGGGGCGTGATCGTTGGAACATTGGATACATCAAAGCCATATCCAGTGCCGAGCTTGCGGTAATATTTCAGTGGGGCTTCACCCGTGAGCAGAAAAATTAACGTCGGGCCAATCGCATAAAGATCAGATTGCGTGACCGGATTTCCCCGGTCTTGTTCAGGGGAACTGTAGCCCTCCGCACCAATGCGAGTCCTGTGAGCTGTACCACTCTCTTTGACGGCACCAAAATCTAGTACAACAATCCGATTATCCCGATGGCGTACCATTAGATTCGCCGGTTTAATATCTCGGTGGATCAGGGGGGGGTGGCAGGAATGGATGTACTGAAGGATGTCACAGGTTTGAATCATCCACTTAATAGCCTGTTTCGGTGTGACAGGACCTGAGCCGGAGACACGTTGCTCCAAATCCTGACCGTGAATTAACTCCATGGCGAGATATTTTTTACCCTCTTCCACAAAGAAGTCGTAATACTTGGGAATCCCTGGATGCGATAGCGTCTTCAGGGTACGAGCCTCTCGTTCAAACAGTTCTTGGGCTTTAGTAATTTGAGCCATGTCCTCATTCATTTCCTTGAGGACAAGCAAGCTAGGGCGTCCGTAACCACTCGTCTGTTTATCCCAAGCCAGATAGGTCGTGCCCATTCCCCCTTGTCCCAACGTCCGCAAGACTTGATACTGGCGAATGCTGCGCTGGATGGCAACCAAGGGTTGACCACAATGCATACAGAATAAGTTCGTCTTCGGATTGCCTGGGTGGGTACAGCCTTCAATAGGAGGGGGGTGTAAAGGGTCATGATTTAAAGGGGTAAAGCTTTGTCCATGACCCGGAGCTGTTGGCGAACGCGGCGCGGCACCCTGTGAGCCATTCCCCGTCACGGTGGGTTCCTCTATTTGGAATTTCAATAAAGGACCTTCTCGCGCCAGTTGGATCAACGCCTCATCGGGTACTAATCCTCGTGACACTAGTACACCGTTGAGGAAAGTGCCATTGGTTCCCTGATTGATTAGCTGCCACAAGCTTCCTGATGCAGAAGAGCTTGCCCGGAGTTCCAAGTGATGCCGTGAAACCAAGGGGTCGTCGAGAATAATGTCATTATCAGGAGAGCGACCAATCCGAATGGTGGATTGGCTCTGGAAATTCCACTGTTGCAGGGGGGTGGATGCCTGGGGATGTAAAAGGGTCAGTGTGACCATATGTGACTAAAAAATAAAAAGGCAGAAGTAGGGAGAGTTTCTGGCCTTTGCTTTTTGCTGAATTTATTTATAAAGGAGTTGCTGTTGCTCAAAGTTGGGTCGCACCTTCACCCGAATCAGAATGGCCGTAATGTTGTCGTGCCCATTCTGCTCGTTCGCTAGTTCGATTAACTGTAGAATACCCTGATCGAGATTAGCGCGGGAACTGAGTAAGGGGGCGAGGTGCGTCTGCCAGTGAGTCTCGACTAGATCATTATCGGACAGACCATCGGAACACATAATAAATAATGTATCTTCATTAAGTTCCAAGATCTGTACATCAGGATTGACGAATTGTTCACCGCGCGGTCCTAAAGCTTGAGTGAGCTGGTTGGCATCGGGGCGCTTGCCGGCAATTTCCGGGTCTACCCCCCGAGCGATTTCTCGTTGAGCGACCTCGTGATCGACCGTAAGTTGCTCTAAACCCCGCTTACGAGTCAGGCGGTAGAGGCGACTATCCCCAACATGAGCGATCGCCACATTGGTATTTTGGATTAACATCATGACGAGGGTCGTACCCATGCGACCACTACCAGAACGAGCATTTTTCTGATTGACCTCGTAAATCGCCTGATTGGCAACCTGTACTCCCTCACGGACAATTTCTTCGCTGGGTAACTGCTCGTCCTGCCAATGCTCTTGAAAGTACCGCCGGATAGCCTCAACCGCCATGCCACTGGCGACTTCTCCAGACGCATGTCCTCCCATGCCGTCACAGAGAATGTATAAACCGCGAGCCTGTACAGATCGACCCATGGGATTTTCCACTTTCTGGATCAGGGTTTGGATGCCAAAGGAGTCTTCATTATGCTCCCGTTGGTGACCGATATCCGTGCAACCGGCGTCATCGAGACTCAGTAACTGCATCGGCAAAATCAACGTGGGCAGCTCATCGCCTTCGTTATTATTACTCATCGGTTCATAAGGAAATCTTGGGGATGGAGTGCGTCCAGGATCGGCGGGTGTATCAGCCGCTAGGCTATCTGCCGACTCGGCATTATCAGAGTTGGAGTTTGGGTCGAATTGGGTACTCATGGCTTCATGTTGACGGGCGATAGATTCCAAACGCGATCGCAGTTCGTGAATGCTTCCAATTTCCTGGGTACACATCTGCTGGAAAAGAGCCGCTAAGGACGTATATTGCGTCCGCTGGGATTGGTCAAATAACCGTTGCCACATTTGGCCCAAATCATGTAGGGTCAGCGGTTGTCCTGTCGGGTCTGGATACAAGCGAACCAGACCCAAGGCTTGGTCTTCATCCACCCGTAAATTCGTCGTTTCCAACAGACTTTGGCGACAATGCCAAGGCTCTAGTGCCTGCCAAAGTTTGGCCATTTCATCAAGCCAGTATAAAATCTGCAACGTAGAAAGCTGTTCACTGTCCCACAGATCGCTGAGCAACTGCCACCCAGATCGGTCTTCTAGCAAGACTACCGCTTCTCCAGCCTGCTGCCATGCATCATGAACGGCTGGCAGGGTTTGGTAGTATGAGGCTTTGAGCGCTAAATACGGTTGAGCAATCCCCGGAATTCCCCGAACGTTCCAAGGGGCGGTGGGCGAACTCGGAGCCGATTTTAGGCGTATATCAAACGTCTCACAGCCAGCTTGTTGTTGCTCCAGCAGGGCTTCTAAAGGTGATTTCTGAAACGGCTGACAATCTAAAACTTTGACAGACAAGCCGTAGCGTGGATCTATATCCGTAGCTGCCCAATTGAGACTCTGAGGTTCGATCAGCCGATAACGCTGTTGGTTATCCAGATAAACAACCGTTGGAGTCGGTAAACCAGCCTCGCCCTGTTCAGAGGTGCCTTTCGCCGTTCCCTCGGTGAACTGGAACGGCAACGGAGTGGATACAGGCTGTGTGACGTCCTCCTCGGCAATGGACTCAATCCCTTCTGCTGTGGTTAAAGGGACTGTATCATCCTCTCGGTCATCTTCTAAAAGCGGTAAAGCCGACGGCGAATCAGGAATAGGAATGGGTGTTTTTGTCACAGTTTCGGGTTGGGGCGGTTCGTCCTGATCGACCAGAGGTAACTTGAGCCGTAATTCCTCATCTGGGTTGGTATTACCAGCCATAGGAGCCGACGCCTCCAAGGGAGCGGCTTGCTCATCTTTCCCAGAGATGAGAAAATTTGGATCTTTGGAAAGAATAGCCCTCCAAACAGTTCCCGTGAACGCATCGCAATTGTGACAGGTTTCAGCATTGACGGGTACTAGGGTTTCGCACTCTTGACAAGTTTTATGGATCAGGGAAGTTCCACAACTTTGACAAAACTTGTTGGTATTGGGATTTTCAAACTGACACTTGGGACAAACTAACATAAGGGAACTTCCTCACTTCCTGTCAGAGGTTTTAAAGTTTGGTATATAAGCTAACTGCCATCTAGTTTGCCACGTCAGAATCGAAGGTTGCAGCTTTTGGAATTCAGTCCTAAGCTGATGAAGCTTATGCGTGAGCGCGGATAGCAATCCAGCTAAGACTGATTTAAGTCGTCATAGCTGCTGTAGAGCTTCCAGTTCTGTCGGTGTGAGGTCACGCCATTGACCTGGCTCAAGACCGTCTAGACGGAGTTGAGTCAAGTGCTTCTCACCAGCAACGCCGATCGCGATCCGAACGATTCGCAATGTGGGAAAGCCCACCGCTGCCGTCATCCGCCGCACCTGTCGATTCCTCCCCTCTGTTAAGGTTATCTCTAGCCAAGAGGTAGGCACAGTCTTACGAAAGCGTATCGGGGGTTGACGAGGGGGTAGGACGGGTTCCTCGGCTAATCGCTCCACCAAAGCAGGTCGTGTCTGGTAATCCTGAATGACCACACCACTACGTAACTGGTTTAAGGCCGCTTCATCTGGAATACGCTCTACCTGTACCCAGTATGTGCGAGGATGACGAAATCGTCGATCTGAAAGTCGATGCTGCAAGCGTCCATTATTGGTTAATAGCAGCAGTCCTTCGCTGTCTCGGTCAAGCCGTCCCACGGGGTAAACCGAAGGGATGGGAATGTAATCTTTCAGCGTGCCACGGTGAGTCTGACTGGCGTCCTGATCCGTAAACTGACTTAAGACGTTGTAGGGTTTGTAGAACAAGAGGTATCTGTACACGCGTTTTGCATTGAAATCTGGCTGGAGTCAGGTGGATGAAACAGTGAGAGGAGAGAAGATTGTGAAAAATCAACCTTTTTTCTCTATCCCCCCACCCCCACCCTTCCAGTTTTCCATTGAAAATGTGACTTCTGAACCTATGCTCTAGTATGTTCGGTGATACTGGCAGCATCAAGACCAGAATTAGTCAATTTTGACGGCAAAGCGAACAAATCCGATATTGCTTGGAGGCGTGTTGGGAAGATCTCCCAGTTGTAATAACACAGAGCCATTGGGATTGTTGGTATTCGGACAGGGAGAAGTGACGGGGGTGAGAGGAGAGGCAAATGTTCCCTGGTCTGTATCCGATGCATTTGTTTGGGGACTCTGCGTGCTATTTTGATTCAACAAAATTCCACGACTGCCGCCAAAACGGTCCAAGATAAACGTGGTTCCCGCAGGAATGGGGTCACAAAGACGAGCATTGTTCACCTCTTGGGAGCCATCGGAGAGGAAATAAATAGTGTACTCGACTTCGTCTCCACTTTGTAAGGGTGTTTCGGATTCTAGGTTGATGATCCCTAACAACCCTCCAGGCAGTTGAGACCAGCCTGATGCATCATCAGTACGATCTTTTGGGTCATTCACCACACGATTGAAATTAATCCCGCTAATGGGCACACCGCTCCGTGTTGCATTTGTGATACGCTTCACCAAGCGCAAGCGTGGTTCTGTCCCTGGAGGGTTCGCTAAATCTAGTGGGGTTGAGTTGCTATTCTCGTTAGGGTTGCCATTACCATCTGGATCGGGGTTCAGACCATCGGTGGAGGTGTCACGCGTAGAACCGGCAGGACTTTCAGCGATGGCTTCAACTTGGTTGTTATAGGGGCCGAGGTTGTTCCCAGGGGTAATGGTCACAACGAGTTCAATGGTTTTTGTTTCGCCAATCACTAGGGTATCTGTACCAGTGAGCAGATTCGTATCATTGACGCCATTGAAGTTGTTATTGGGGGCAAGGTTACCCGTCGGACTGCTGACGCGATTGACTGTAAACGGCGTCGAACCAAAGGTATTGGATAGATTTTCCGTGACTTGGACATTGTTGAGGTCAACATTGCCAAAATTCTGGACGGTGATGGTGTAGGTGAGTTGGAAATTGCCATTACCCAAGTCAACCAAAGCGGCTACGGTCTTAGCCGCACCAATCAGCGGGTTGGCTGTGACTTGCAACGGTGTTGGGTCGGGAAATCCCACAACCGGAATGTAATCGGATAGAAGCGTTGGATTGCCGAATGTAGGAGGAAGACCAACAAGTTCGGCTTGATTGAAGATTGTGCCCGGAGGAGTGTTGGGCGGAACCCGAACATCTATGCTGATTTGGGCAATGGTTCTGGCTTCGATTGTGATACCCGACAGTTCCAAGAGGTTAGTACTGTCATAGTTGTTCGGAGTGCCGCCAATAATATCGGTCAGCCTTAGCGTATTACCCACAAACGTCCTTCCGTTAGCCATTTCATCCCTGAACCTTAAGTTCGTCAAGGTTAACGGACTGATGTTGGCAATGCGATAAATGTAAGTAACAGTTCCCCCCGCAGGGATGATTTCGGGTGACGCCCTCTTCTCGACTTGTAGGGCAAAAGCACAAGCGGCACCATCATTTCTAACGACTCCTTGTGCCGTACTGAGTAGGGTAAATTGACCTGTACCAGGAGCCTCCACCGTACCCACATCCACGAGGTAGAAAGCACTGCTACTGGCACTCGTTTCGTAGGCGAAAAACTGACCAAAGGCATCAAAGAAGGTTCCCCCAACCGTACTAATTTGGGGATTGAGTGAAGGCAAGAAGCTAACCGTGCCAGTCGTGCGGTCAATTCTCGTGACCTGTCTTGAGATAGTATCAAAGCCATAAAGCTGTCCATCTCTGGGATTGATAGCAAAGTCGGCTATTTCCGTAGGTTGTGATAGGGTTACCGCCGCACCAACCAATGTTGCCGCCGCTCCTGTTACATTAATCGTAAATAGCTGCTGATTCTGTGGGTTCTGTGGATTACTGCTTAAGATCAAGTAGTTGCCATTAACATCGACATCGCCGGCTAAATACAAAATCGGTTGCCCAGGCAAACCCGCAG
>DATNQL010000199.1:0-13293 GCA_036704025.1 Stenomitos sp. | reverse complement strand
AGGGGGTCTGGGGGAGGCACTCCGTCCCCCAGTGGGGGGTTTGGGGGGAAACCCCCCAATCTGGGTTTTTTTCAAAGAACGAGTACTTCTTGCTTAAGTCAGTGACATTCAGTTTAAGGTCGTTCGAAACTTCAGTATTCCAACTATCCTTTTGGCTAGTGAAACTGCGGTGCGATCGCACCATACTAGAGTGATCATAAGTAGAGATATTTTTATGAAAATACCTTTCACTGGTGGTTGTCTGTGCGGAGCGGTTCGTTACGAATGTTCAGCACAACCCGTTTCGATGGGAATTTGCCACTGTCGAGATTGCCAACGGGCAACGGGCAGTGCATTTGCGGCTGGAATGCTTGTCCCTCAAAATGCAGTCACTATCACTGGGAATGTCGCATATTACGACGTTACAGGTGATAGTGGAAGCCTCGTCAGTCGTGGGTTCTGCCCGATTTGCGGTTCACGGTTATTTAGCAAGCCACCCATTCCTGAACTCATGGGTATCATGGCAGGAAGTTTAGACGATCCAAGTTGGTTCAATCCGCAAGCAGAAATTTACGTTGCCAGTGCTCAACCGTGGGATTATCTGAATCCAGATTTGCCCAAGTTTGCTAAGTTGCCGCCACCCAATAATATCTGAGCAGAAGGGTTCAAACTCTGGTGAAAACTTCATTCGCCCCTATTTGGAGGAGAAGATGAAAGCAATTGTACAGGAACACTTTAAAGCAGAACTTAATCGAGCAAAAACAGCGATCGCCCAACAAGATTTTGAGACAGCATGGACAGCCCTACAACGCGCTCATATTTTAGGTCAAACTGAGCCAATCCCTCATGCGATCGCCCACTGGACTATGCTAAAACTTGCCTGGAAACAACGTGACGTGAAAGAGATTGCTGGGCAACTGATGCCAACACTTTTAGCAATTCCTCTCACGCTTTTGTTTGGGAAAATCAGAACTCTAAAAGGTGGTAGAGCCAATTCTAATCAATCAGCCAGAATTTCTATTCCGGAAGATATTCAACAGATTTTGAAGGAGTAGTGTTGGAAGGATAAAAACTATCCGTATTGACGGTGACCCTTCAAACTATATTCTACCGTTTTTTATCAGGCTTTGTTTCAACTCTGCTGAGTGGAGTAATTACCTTACAATCCTCCGGTTTGGCTCAATCAGCAACTCCAAATCAGTTTCGAGACCTCACCGATAATATTTATGCTGACGAAATTGAGCAAGCTGTTGCTCTAGGAATTGTAACAGGATTTGAGGATCGAACCTTTCGTCCTCAGACACCTGTAACCCGCGAACAACTGGTATCAATGGTAGTTCGTGCAATGTCAGACGTGCCATTAGCAAACACTTACCAGGCTACAAAACCGACTTTACCTGCAATCCCTACCCAGGTGACAACCAATCCTTTTCCGGATGTAGACAAAACCCGTTGGAGTGCTCCTCAAATTCAGTACATGAAGAATTTGGGTATTATTCATGGATACTCCGATGGTACGTTTCATCCAAATCAGACAGTTACTCGTGCTGAATTAATTGTCATGCTGCAAGCGATTGATCGCTATTTAGTAAAATTTCGAGGCAATTGGGATGGGCGAAGAACATTCACTCAACCCATTCCCTTAAATTTTTCCGACATTCAAAACCATTGGGCGCGAGACACAATTTTGGAGATGTCTGGTAACTGTCATACAGGACAGATCGCAACACCTTTGAATGAGACGGGAACCCGGTTTGCTCCGGATGCGGCAACTCAACGTAATTATGCCGTAGCTGCGATCGTGCGAGAGGTGCGATGCTTGAGTGTTCCTGCTATTCAATAACGGTTCTGTCAGAGGTTCGTGATTCCTTCATCTATGTCTTTAACTCTTTCAAAAACTATCCTGCCAACTATCCATTCGGTTAGGGATGAATTTGAATTTGAGAGCGACCTTGAAAGTACAGTCGCAATCAATGAGGTTTCACAATGGAATGGACGATCAGATGGTGGCAAGTCTCAATAAAGCGAGTGTATCCTACATCAGCTCAACTCTCGCAAACCTATAATCGCTCTGCTTCCTGGTGGCATCAACACCTTCATTTTTTCGGTTATGACCAGGCTTATATAGAGTTATGGCGATCGCTAAAAAATGATGGTGTATTGTCTCATCTCACAGATAATTCAACGCTCTGTGATTGCGGAATTGGATCAGCCGCTTTCAGTCTCGCATTTGTCAAAGCCAGCCATCTGAATGCTCACATTACAGGTGTAGATATTTCATCTCAAATGTTGAGTAATGCACATGAGCGGCTGAGTCAAGCGAATGTTAAGCATCAGTTGTGTCAAAGCGACATTAACACTTTACCATTTGCAGACAATAGCTTTGATATCGTTACGGTTGCTCATATACTGGAACATTTACCGAATCCAATTCAAGGCTTGCACGAGATGGTTCGCGTTTTACGTCCCGGCGCACCTCTGATTCTTGCCGTTACACGTTCCGGTTTACTTGGGTGGCTGATTCAGTGGTATTGGGGTAATGATTGCTTTAGCCAAAAAGCATTAGTTGAAATTCTCACCCAAGCAGGATTAACTAATGTTCAGTTTTATCCCTTCACTGTTGGGGCGTCTCGTTGGACAAGCATCGCCTGTGTCGGATTTAAACCCTGAAGCGTTGTAGGAATTAGTCCTGTGCGTTTACGGCTTCGATATATTTTTCTATCCTTGATTGTGTTGATCGCGTTGGTGTTCAACATCAATACTAGTGTGGCTCAACTCCCGCTTGAAAATGCGATCGATCGCTTGATTCACGAACAAATGAAAGCTCAACACATTCCCGGTTTAGCCTTGGCAGTAACACAGGGAGATAAAATCCTGTACGCCAAAGGATATGGTGTCGCCTCATCGAGTCAGCCCGTTACAGTGCAAACGCAATTTTTCATTGCCTCTGTGAGCAAATCCTTTACGGCTGCTGCCGTGATGCAATTGGTAGAAGCTGGAAAGATTAACCTGGATGCACCCGTGCAAACCTATCTGCCAGAATTTACCCTAACCGATCCAAAGACTGCTGCACGCATCACGATTCGCCATCTGCTCAATCAAGTGAGTGGGTTGTCTGACTTAGGTTTTCCAGAATATCAACTGCCCCAACCAGCAACTCTCAAACAGCGTGTCACCAGCCTCAATACAGCTCATCCCGTTGCTGTTCCTGGCACCGAATTTCACTACTTCAATCCCAATTACGCTATCCTGGCGCGAGTAGTTGAGGTGGTAAGTCAGCAGCCTTTTTTAGAGTATTTGCGCTTACACCTATTCGCACCTCTCCAGATGACTCATACGCTTAATGTCATCACCTCTACTGAAGCATTGCAAACAGCAACCAATTTGGCACAAGGACACTTGATGGCTTTTGGAATTCCCTTTGCTGCTCCAGAAATGAAGGGTTTTTTGGGTGGCAGTGGAGGTGTGATTTCCACGGCTGAGGATATGGCTCATTATCTGATATTGCAAACGAACGGAGGGCGATTTGAAGATGCCCAATTGCTTTCTCCCGAAAGCATGAAATTAATGCACACTTCACCTCAAAACATCCATAGTTCCTACGGCATGGGATGGTTTGCCCTGAAAGAAAACGGTAAGCCTGTACTCGAACACAACGGAATTTTATCGACCTTCTACACCGATGTTGTACTTTTGCCGCAAGACAAGTATGGAATAGTTCTGCTTCATAACATTAGTGCCACGCCACTGATTGCGATCGCTCTGCCGCAAATCAAAACGGGACTGATTCAATTACTTACCACAGGACAGTCTGTCTCAGGAGGGATAGGCATGAATGGGTGGGGCATTAGTATAGGAGTCCTGACGCTAATTGGGGTTGGGTTAGCAATCCGCAGTCTGTTGCGCCTGCGGCACTGGAAACAGGCAAGGCATGAAGTTCCACTTTGGCGATCGCTTTTGAGCCTTAGTGGGATGTTTTTCCCTATGGAAGGTGGGTACGTGTATGGACATGAGGCGGTGCGTGATTATTGGACTCGTCAGTGGAAATTGATTAATCCTATTGTCGAACCAACAGGATTTAAACCCGATGAGAACGGACGAATCGTAGTTACTGTTCATCAAGTAGTGCGCGATTTAGAGGGGAACTTGATGGTGGATCAAATGGTTCAGCACATTTACACCTTTGCGGATAAATTGATCCAACGAATGGACATTCAAGAGGCATAAACGAGATTGACTATTCCTGATGCGCCTATGTCAGCAACAGCACGCTCTCGTCACACTAAATCAGCCAACCTGTAGCGAAATAGCAAATCTGTTTATTTGAAATCAGTTTTTGTCGTGCGTAGAAACTCTCTCATCTCAAATCTTGCACCTGGAAAGTTGAATGTATATTCCGTAACTAAGTGTAAGAGGACGCATTCGTTCAAGCTCAAGTAAAAACAGGAACTTTACTCAATTGCGGCAAGATATCTTGGAGTTTGCGATCTCACTGGAAATTCCAACCTTGTCGGTGGATTGACAATAACCCCATGGAGAAGTCTGTTGCAGGAGCGTGATGACCTAGCACATTATTTCTGCCGCGCACTAGTTTTCATGAATTGTGTACTTTTTAACAAGGATCGGGATTTCTATGTTTACCTACTTATTACTTGCTCAGTCTACCCAACGCAAACACACCAAGAACAGATAGTATATGAAGCCAAGATTATGGATTGTAGCTTGTGGCCTTCTTCTCTTCATCGGACCTACCCATGCTTGCCCTAAGACGCAGCCTGACCTAGTTGGCCGTCGTCTCACAGCGCCTGAAATAGATGCGCTAGGTTCTCCAGTCCAGTCGCCTTGCAGCAATAACAAGCTCCCGCCCGACACTAAAGCCGAAACCTGTGCAGTGCGCGGACCCTACCAAGGCATCATCACCGGCCAACAGGGACCCGATGGGAGCTTATCCGATGCGCTAGCCGCCTGCGGTGCCGACCCATCTTGCCTTGGCGTGAGTTCTGTTTGGTATAGCCAAAGCCCTTGGTTTACCGTAACAAAAGCCTCCAGCTTCGTGGTTGATACTGCATCATATGGGTGTACCATGGTGCTCGATTGTAGGGAGACGGAATGACGCAGATGATGTTCCGTTTCTTGAGAGTGTCAACCGAGGAATGATGGTCGAGGATAGTTAGAGATCTATTAAAGTGGATTAATGCCAAAGAAAAGACAAAATGATAAATAAACTCCTGCTAATGCAGCAGCTAGCATACACAACGGAAAGAACCAAAACTTGAAAAACGAAGCATCGACTGCATCTTGCGGATTTTTGGGATTGTATAAAACCTTAATCTTGGTTCCAGTATCCCTCGACATACCAGAGGCACCGTAGGTAGAGAAGGATGAAACAAAGGAAACTTTCTCACCATTCAAGGTCTGAAATTCTATCTCCTCGCTCCATGATCGAGAATCGACACGTTGATGTCCAGTAATGACACCAGTCGTCGAAATACCCTTGGTCAACATTTTGTAATTTTTGCGTAGCATTGTTATAGCAAAATAGCCAAACAAACCACCAATAGCTAGACATATAGCTCCGGCAAGGATTCCGATCCAACCCATAAAACACACCTATAAATTAGGGAAAATCACATCTTTCGTATTTTTGATTTGACCAACTTTCGAGATACTTGCACATGCAAAGCTTCACAGTCAAGCAAAAGTGAAGCTTTGTTGCATGATTAAATCCTTACGCAGCCCTGGAGAGGTGGAGGAAGGCATGTAGTCGTGCGAACCTGTACATTGATGAACAATGAACCGAGAGTGCCCCAATTGGCAGGGACACTGGCTCAGATTGGGCAACCAGTGATTCAGTCAAGTAGGGTGGGCAAACGAGATCGCAGCGCTACCAACCGAATTGGAAACTCTAAGCGGCAAAATGAAATTTATTAATCTTCACAAAATATCAGAGTATGGAACAATCTTCCTTAGAATTATTGATACCAGCAGCAAAAATTGAAGCCGTTAAAAAAGCACTGCAACAAGCTTTCAATACCAGGACAGTCGAAAGCATCATACTTCTGAATGGCGGATATTCTGGAGCGCTTGTTTACAAATTTCAGGTAAGTGGCAAAGCATATGTCTTAAGGCTTGTCAGGCAAATTGATGCCTTCAATGACCCAGTACGGCAATATACTTGTATGAATCTGGCCGCTGAAGCTGGTATTGCTCCGCATGTCTATTATTCCAATGCCCAAGATGCGGTATCAATTACCGATTTTATCGAAACAAAGCCTTTATCCGAACACTTCACTTCACCCAATAAATTGCTGCCTGAACTAGTAAAAACAATCCAATCCATTCATTCCACTCCACTTTTTCCCAAACTCGTGAATTACTTGGATGGAATCGATCTGTTTATCCAAAATTTCAAGGCTTCAGGATTGTTGCCAGAAAGTGCAACAGAAGAACACTTCAGATACTACTCTCAAATCCAAAACATCTATCCGCGATACGATCCGGATATTGTTTCAAGTCATAATGACCTGAACCCCAATAATATTCTGTTTGATGGCAAGAAGATATGGATTATTGATTGGGAGGCGGCCTTTCAAAACGATCGCTATGTTGATTTAGCCAATATTGCCAATCGTTTTGTTACCAATGAAAGGGAGGAAGAAATCTATCTCAAGGCATATTTCGGTGACTCGATTGACGACTACAAACGCGCACGATTGTTCCTCATGCAGCAGGTTTGCCATATGTTTTACGCGCTGGGATTTCTGCAATATGCAGCCGCGTCACGTCCCCCAGATTCAACCTGTTCTGATAGCATGGATACTCCTCGCCTTAGAGATTTTCACCAGCAAGTTCGTACTGGCAAAATCTCTCTTACAACCCATGAAGGACAATTACTTTATGGAAAAGTTCGATTGAATGAGGCGTTGTACAACATGAAGACACCAAGATTTGCTGAGTCAATTGACTTAATCAAATAGTTGATTCTTTGCCAAATGACTGATTCGTCTGTTCTATTTCCATCGAGCGCATCCGCTCAATTCAAGTATCGGCGAGGGCTTCCAGAATTGCGTTGACGACCCGATCCGGCTCGTCGAACCACGGTGCGTGCCCTGCATCCGGAATCCGCACGACCCTCAGTTGCGGGTTGCTGGCAGCTACAGCTTCCCCTACTTCGGGCGGACACCATGCGTCTTTCTCGCCCCAGATTAACGTTGTTGGAACCTTTAGCTGCTTCCAGCGATCGCCTAGCACCAAGTTGTGCTTCATGCCGCGAACATCTACCGTACTGTCGATCAGCGTGAACCAAGTTGGTGCGTTGCGGGCTTGACTTGCCGTTGAGACATCGAGAAAGTCATCATCAAGACGCTCCGGATGGGCTACCATCAACTGCGCCCAGAAGGCGCGAGTACTCTCGCGTGTTGGTTTCTGCATCTGAGAACGCACAATAGTCTTCAGGATAGGCAGCGTGCCCAAGCGCATCAGGAGCGGCACAGAGCGCCGAATTCCTGCCGGAGCGCCGACCAACACCAACCGTGGCACTCGCTCCGGATGAGAGAGTGCAAAGGCAACCGACCACAGACCCCCCATAGAACTTGCCACAATCGGCACCGCAGGAAGTCCCTCGGTATCGAGAATATCGCCAAGAAATCGACGGGCATGAGCGAGTATATCTACTCCCCGATAGTCAAATGCATCCGCGAGTCCGTGGCCCGGTCGATCTACTGCCAGCACACGGTGACTCTTGGCGAGAGCCGAAAGGATACTCCCCCACTGGAAGGCTTCACCCATACCTCCGTGAACAAGAAGCAGGGGAGTCCCTTCACCCAGTTCGATCACCTGCGTCGTCCCACCTGACCACGGCACCCGACGAGTGCGGTATCCAGGCGCACAGCGATCGAGATAGGCAGCTTGAGCCATCTCAACGCTCTGAGTCTTGTTATCAGCTTGCATCCTGTCGTTTTGCCTTCTCTATGGACGTTTCCTCGATCATTCTGGACTTCGATATGTCGATGCCTACCGATTTGCAGACTGAGCGACGGTTTGCTTTTCTATGAGACATACCTGACGCGATCGCGTTCCAGAACTACCAGCATTGCCTAGTGTGGGGCAATCCGCGATGAACTGTCACTATCCCAAAGGATAGGTGAAGGACTTCGTTGATTCGATACGATTTGAAAACAGCCTACTGCAAGTGTGTCAGCGTATAGCTTAAAAAGATAACTATGAACGCAAAGGCGATGACTGTGGGGTCAGTAGTGTCTGTGCGGCGCTATCCGGTCAAATCGATGCAGGGAGAGGAAATTAACGGAGCGGACATTACCGATCGCGGTATTCTAGGCGATCGCGCTTATGCACTGATGGAGCGAACCACAGGACATATTGCCAGCGCGAAACACCCACGTAAATGGAGCAAACTCCTAGAGTGCCGAGCCACGTTTGTCGAACCCCCGCAACTGGGTAAGCCTTTGCCACCCGTCTGGATTACGCTACCTGATGGTGCCGTGATTTGCAGCAGTCAACCGGATATCGATCGAGTGCTGTCGAATGCACTGGGACGAGACGTGACGTTGTTGACACAAGCACCAGCCAACCCCACCCGTGAAGCCGATAGAACACCAATTGATGACTCCTCACATCAGGAAACAATCCAGCAGGAACCTGTTGCATTGGCAGCACCCGTTGGTACATTTTTCGACTATTCGCCTCTCCACATTCTGACAACGGCAACGGTAAACCGATTCAGGGAACTGTATCCCGAAGGGCAGTTTGAAATGCGTCGGTTTCGCCCCAACCTTGTGGTATCACCGGATAGCGATGAACGAGACTTCATCGAGAATTATTGGCTGGGGAGCCTAGTTACGATTGGAACTCACACTCAACTCAGCATCATCGATCCATGTCCCCGCTGCGTGATGACAACTCTGCCACAAGCGGATCTGCCACGCGATCCAGGTATTTTGCGAACCGTAGGACAGCATAACCGAGTAGCCAGCGTTACCCTTGCCCCTGGTGTCATTTTTCCAGCCGTTGCAGGGGTGTATGCGATCGTACTTCACCCAGGAAGAATTTGCAGGGGAGATTTAGTAGGCTTACAAGGAGAAAGCTAAATTTTTGTACGGCTTCCCCTTGACTCTGACGCAACGTGAGGCTTTTACCATGAACGTATCACGCTTGATAGTCTCATTCAAGGAGGAAACAAATGCAACCCAGTGCCATGAAAGTCGGCGATCTGGCTTCACAGACAGGCGTTTCCGTTCGGACATTGCACTATTACGACGAGATCGGGTTGCTTTCGCCCTCTCAACGGACGCAAACAGGTTATCGACTGTATACCGAAGATGACATTATCCGGTTACAGCAAATTGTATCGTTACGGCAAATCGGCTTCTCCCTGGAACAAATTCGAGAGTGTCTGGAGCAGAGTCAGTTTTCGCCTCACCATGTGGTGCAACTACACCTCTCTCGGTTGAAGGAACAGATGAAGTTACAGCAGCAGCTTTATGAACGCCTGGAAGCGATCGCGGCTCATCTGCAATCGACAGAGACAATCTCTATTCAGGAATTCATTCAATTAATCGAGGTCACGATGATGATAGAAAACTACTACACCCCACAACAGCTAGACTATCTCAAAGAAAGACGAGAAATGCTGGGTGAGGAGCGAATACGGCAAGTTGAAATGGAATGGCAAGAACTAATTGCTCAGGCTCGAAGTGCCATGCAAAACGGCATTGACCCAACCAGTGAAGCGGTGCAAGAATTAGCTCGACGCTCACAAGCACTGATTCAAGAATTTACTGGAGGCGATGTGGGAATTGAGCGATCGCTAAACCAAATGTATCAACAAGAAGGAGCCGAAGTTGCCAGTCAAGGAGCGATGGATTCAGCCGTGATGGAATATATGAGCAAAGCAAGAGCAGCCCTAAATCAACCTGCGCCATGAAAAGTAGAGTTTCGATTGTCGAGTACTCAAACGAACATCGCCCTGCAATTCGGAGAATTCTCGAACATATAGGCTGGGCAGAGCAATACATTACGGCGAGCGAATACAATGCTGACGTTTTTTCTAAAAATTCCGATATCTATGGCGTATACGTTGCTATCCACAGCGATACAGTAATCGGATTCATTTATGTGCAATTCCATGTTTGGAATCAACTGGCTCAAATTCAAGGATTGGCGGTTGAGCCAACTTATCACAGACAAGGTATAGCCTCAGCCTTGGTAGACACAGCAGAAGCTTTTGCGCGCCTCAAAAAAGCACGAGGTATTTATGTTGATACACCCGTTTTAAATACTAAGGGACGAAGCTTCTATGAAGCCGTTGGTTATCAATTTGCATACATCATGCCGCGTTATTACGAAGATGTTCTCGATGGAGTAACGTATCAAAAGTTTTTTGAACCAAGCGCATGACAGGTATCTGCTTGTTTGGCGCAGAATTGGTGCAGTAGCTTTCGGCTATTAGACCTCCGGCATGAATACTTTATCGCTCCCTCTCATCCCCCAAGTCTGGGGGAAGCCCTCTCAAAGTTCCCCCAAATTTGGTGGGTTAGGGGGGCAATTTTTGATTCGTGCAGAAGTCTAATGATACACATTTGTACTCTTCGCACTGCACCATTCATACTTCGATTCAGCAACGCCAAAGCATTTTGGATGGAGTCAAACTTGCCATTCAAACTTAGACTTTAAACAGCCCAATGAGCAAGGCGATGGGTGCTGCAAGTAACATCCACATCGTAGGTTGCAAACCATACTGTTGAGCAACCCAACCCAGTACAAACGGGGCTAAACCCCCCACAAAACCCGCCAGATTGTTCAGCGTCATAACTGTCCCACTCTGCCCTGGCATCGCTGTGTACAATCGCCCCTGAAGAATTGAGTACCAACCCGCATTCAGGAACCCCAGAAAGCCGAGAATAATCAATTTGACATTGAGATTGGGTACCACCAAAAAAGCCGGGTAAAGACACAAAACAATCATGGTGCTAAGTCTCAAATAAGCGAGTCCTTGCACTCGTTCAAGTAAGGGAATGAGGAGAAAATCTCCCAGTAAGCCAAACCCCAACCATACGGTGATAGCAAAACTCGCCTGCGTGTTGCTTGCACCCACGACATCAACAAAATACAGTGCTAAAAAACCACGCAGAACATCCAACATTAAATCCGAGAATTGCAACAACGTTAACCAACGGAGTACGTTGCGTCGTTTTAAGGAGTTGATAGCTTGACAGATCCCATCGTTGAAGCTTTGTATTGGCCGCTCAACGTGAGATGAGGCGGTTAAAGTTGCAATCGGATACTTCCACAAAAGTCCTACCAGTAATACCGTTAGTACCGCCAAGATTAAAAACAAACTCCGCCAACTTTGATTTAATGCGATCGCACCTGCTAAAGCCAAAGGTCCAATGACATTGCCAACTGAACCCGCCAATGTCCAACGTGCCATGTTTTGCTCGTGGCGTGTTGGTTCGATGTCCATCAGCGTTGCCTGGGAAAGACTGACAAAAGAGCCAGAGGCGGGATAAAACAGCACAAACGCGGCTAATAACCCAAAAAAGTGATGACTGAGGGAAATGAGCAATAATGCGATCGCAAAAGCAACACCTCCCCCCAAAATCAATTGCCGTCGCTGACCCATATCTCCTAAAATCCCTAGAATCGGCTCTATTAGGCTACTGATTGTATTGGGTACCGTCAGCAACAGTCCCACTTGCACATAGGAAAGATGCAAATCAGTCCGAATCAACGGATAGGCTGCACCCCCCACTCCATCCACCAGCTCGTCTAATAACTCAATCGCCAGGAAGATAATCGTTAATACAATGACAGTCCTGGTCGTTTTGTTTTTACTATCCAATGACATCGTGAAATTCTCCCGTCCTCAAAATTTGAACACCAGCGCAACATCTTCAAGGGCGTTGGCGAAAGGAGGGGGAATCCACGAACAAACTCTCCGCCTTAGTTGTAAGGCGAATCGCAGGCTGGAACGAGTTCTAGAAGATTACCAGGGAGGGAACATCATAGAAGTGAAGGGCAAAGAAAGGACTAGAAAATACGTCTGTCGTCTATTATAGGCAGACCAGAAGAGATTGTCTTCTTGACGGGTTGAAATTCTAGAGATTCAAAAATTTACATCGAAATATGTATACACGATAAAGGTAGAAAGGTAGTTGGGATGTTATATAGAAAAAATCTATACAACCATTCCAATTTTGCGATTTAGACAGACAGGAGCTGTAGAATCGCGAGTTATCCCTGGTATTCTCAAAGAGAGAGCGAAGCTATGGATTATTTTAAATTTCAGCGTCTCATTTATAAAAGTTATCTAACTTACGATCATGCCGATGCTGATGCAGGAGAGATAAATTTTGGACATGCGATGTTTGAAGGAATCTGTCCATTCTGCCAGTCCCAGTTTAAGCAATACATACACGATCCATCTCTCAATTGTTATGAAAAACAAGAAGAGATAATGAGAAGGCGGTTGCACTTATGTAGTGCGTGCGGTTGGTGGCAACTAAACCTTGAAGGAGAATTTACGGTTGATGGGCACAAATGTGTAGCTTTGTGGTGGGAACTATATCATGCGATTCTTGTTCATATAGATATTTCATCCAATAACGTTGCGCTTGAAGACTTGAGAACACACTTAGCTCGACGTTGGGATGATCGCAAATATATAAGTGCCCAAAAAGCTGAAGACCTAGTTGCAGGGATACTTAAGGAGCATTATAACTGTGATGTTCACCGTGTAACCGCAAATGCAAATTCAGCAGATGGTGGAATTGATCTTTTCTTAGTGGAAGATAATGGCAAAATACATAGTGCAGTTCAAGTGAAAAGGCGCATTGACCGTGATGTGGAAGCAGTTAAAGAGATACGAGACTTTGTAGGTGCATTACTTCTTGAAGGCTTAGAGAGAGGGATTTTTGTCACAACAGCAACTAGATTCTCAAATCCAGCCCAAAAAGTTCCTAAAAATCCTAATCTGGAAAAGCATAAAATTGAACTTGAATTAATAGATGGAGAAAGGCTTTTAGAATTATTGAAATATTCAATTTATTCAAGTACATTGTCTCTTCCGGTTTCGATAGATTGCAATACTTCTTGGTTGAGCAGAGATGGAAAAACTTATTCTACTCTTGAGCTTCTTTTCCCCTCATAATCCGATCATCTTGGTGAAATATTACTAATAAGAAATCATGAGCGCTTTTAGGAGCTTGAGATGTATTCGAGGCAATGAGTGCGATCGCCAATGTTGTAGGGTGCGTTGCTGATAAGTAAACGCACCACTCCGTTGGGCATCCTGCA
>DATNQL010000198.1:0-5606 GCA_036704025.1 Stenomitos sp. | reverse complement strand
TGTTAGCGTTATTATCTTTCCACTCAAACATGGGCATGGTGTCAGGCCACACTACCCTAACGTCATTCTTTAAAACATTTACTGTGGCGTTCCGGATATCCTTGGGTAGCTTGATGCCTCCCTCATCGGCGTCTGCCATCTGCTTGAGTTCTAAGGCTGTGGGTGGAGGTGGCAAGAATGACTCAACACCACGCCTCCCAGTGCCTCCCGCCGCCGGGTCTAGCCCATCGATATATATTCCCGCACCTGTGACAACCCGTAAGCCCCCAGCGAGTTCTTTGACAGATGGCTGTTTAAACTCAGCACCGCTGAGTGCCGCTGCTCGCTCCCAGTAACCAGCGCGAGAGGTATCGCCTAAGTCATCCAGTTGTTCGACAAGACCTTCGCGAGTTCTTCCAGGAGCCGTAGGGATAGGTTGTTTGTCTTTAGCCTTTGCATAGGTACCTGTTGTCGGCTGCCACCATTTGCGAGGTAAGCTGTTTCCTACTTTAATGCGATCGCCAATTTTCAGTTCCTGTTGATCGCGACCTGTACCGAGCGTTCCCTCAGGGCTTACCTCTAACTCTATCCCCCCACCCGCAGACGCTGTTTTCACAGGTAAATCTGCCGGATCTGACACATTTTTCAGCATCCAGGATACCGGAGCTTCAAAGACTCCAGCAGACAAGGGAGGAGTTAAGGGATCGGCGTTAACAGGCACTTCGTCATAAGAAACACGTCGGAGGCGCTCGGCAAAGTAGGTATTTAGAACCTGCTTGAGGATGCTTGCTCCTGACTCTGGGCTGTTCTCATCATATTTACTTGCAAAATTTTTCTTGACCTCGTCAGGAAAGAGAGCGACATTATTGACTTTTGTGTCCGTTACCAGATTATTGGGATAGGCCGGATCGAAAATAAATAAGGCTCTATTTACTAAAGCATTCAAGCGTGTCTCATAGGCATTGCTATTCGTTGCTATCTGGGCAGGGTTAAGATTCGTCGTCTTATTGCCGCTGTTCACCACGTCAACAGGGCCCGGAGGAGTGTTGTCTGCTAGAGAGCCAGCGGCTACGGGACTTTTGAAAAGGTGAATTTTAACTAGATTATTAGTACTATCCCCTGCTGTACTCTGGACGTCACCTGTGATATCCCCAGCAACAACATGACCTCCCACAATGATTTTGGCGTTCTCCGCTGTGTAGTAGCAGGAATCAACACTGCTGACTTGGTAGAAGATAATTTCTTGACTACTAGCAGTACCATTAGCCACCATTAAGTTGCTGTTGGTATGAACTCGACCATTCAACCTGAAGTTAGGCACATTAGAGATGACCAAGTCATCGTTGTACCAAACAGCATTATTATCTAGTGAAATTTGCCCTTGGTCTTGCTGCATCTCCAGGGCAGAAAAGCTTTTATTGCCGATGGAGGGTTCGTATTTTGTCGGATCTAAGCTACCCAGAGTTGTGATTGGAACGTTCGCCACATAAGTAAAGAACGCTTTTTTCAACTGACCATCTGTTTCATACCACCCTTGAGTATCGTTACCTCCGCCGTTGCCGGCTGTTTCACACGCACTACCTATTCGGGTTACTTGAGGACGTGCCCTAGCTTCTAGAGGAGACCTGGCTCTATTTTCATTAGAAAGTGGATTTCGGAAATAAATGCCGTAGAGGGTAAAGCTATCAAATTTGCCGTTGTTATCGGTATCTGTGGGAAACTTCCAAGCTGTTTTGATCTGCTCTCTCTTGTTGTCAATCGCGCCACTCTCGTCAATGTCATCTACCACTTTCAGTTGAGTCTCATCACCAAAGATATACTCCTTCTGACTCAGCACCTCAGAGATAGTACCGGTGTCGTCGTAGTTCAACCCTTCTGGAGCCGGTGTTGCTGTTAAGCGGTTTTCCTCTGTAGAAAACAAGCGTTCTATCTTGGCTCTAGCCCGGTCTAGGGCAGGTGTTGCCGCATTCAGAACCGCTTGATCCACGCGATAATTACTAGCATTTTTAGCTCGATCAAACGACCGAATCACGATCGCCGTCGTCAGCAGCGCCACCACTAGCAGCACCATCACCACCGTAGGTAGCACAAAACCCGCTTGACTTTGGCGTGAGCGGCGTTTGTTTACCCTTAAACCCCGCAAAACCCCATTGAGCAGTGTCTTGAAGAGAACATTAAAGGATCGCCAAACCCTTTTTAGGAGACGCTGGACAAAATTTGTTGGCTGTTTGCGAGTTGACATGGTGACTTTCCTGTCAAGCGTTGGATAATTCTGAAGTTTAAGAGCAGCACCCTGGCATTAAGCTGATTGGCGCTGAGTTGGCAAATGGCTCACACCCCTAGTTCCTACAGTAATCGCTAAACGATATACTGTGGTGATCGTCATCCTCAGTTATGTGATTAAGCAGAAATCAGAAACTCATCCGACAAGCCTGATTTCCTTTTGTGATTAATCCTTCTCCAAATTGTTTGGAGCGAGGCAAACTCTATACTGTCTATGTCTCCACAAGCAGATATTTTTAGACCGGCTTTGGGTTGACAAATGATTTTAAAAGTAGTATAGAAAATTGAACACAGCTTAACGACCCGTTTGCGATAGGCTAACTGGAGTTATCGTACCCACTTGTTTGGGAAAACTTATCACCCCAAAGAAAAATATCTAACCCAATTCAAATCCCAAAAATGATGTAAGGGCACGGTATGCCGTGCCCTTACCCTTTGATGGTAATGCGATCGCACTCTTGCGAAGACCGCCGAGGTTTGCCGATCACAACATCTTACAAGCGATTCAGGTCAATCCCAGCTTGCTTCGCCATGGCTTGCAAACCCAGCTTGTCTAAAGTTTTAATCGCCTTAGTCGAAAGCCGTAGTCTAACCCAACGGTTGCCTTGAGGCCACCAAATGCGTTTCCATTGTAAGTTAGCTTCCTGTACTTTCTTGGTACGGCGATGGGAGTGAGAAACCGCAAAAGCATTGTTTGCCGTTTTCCCCGTTAGCTGACATTTACGTGCCATAGTTAATCTCCAGATAGTAGTCCGTCATCCATCATAATCTTTGAGGGAGTAAAGACAGGGAGCGATACTGCTGCCAAGGGTGAAATTCAACGATAGAAAGGACGAGCAAGACGCCCATCCCACTATCACTCCTTCTGTTTGTGCCTAACGTTGCGTCAAGCGGGTGAGTACCTGGTTAGAACGCTCAACAAACGCCTTCATCCCTTCAGCATCGAACCCTTTCTGAGCCATCAAGGCTAAATCGTAGACATGCTGACAAATTAGATTCGCCAACTCCGCAGAAGGCGACTGACCGCTACTTTGAACAATACTTCCCTGACTTAGATCATAGAGATTCTCAATCAGCGGGTGAGCCGTATTCACAATCAAGACATGCTCTTCCGGGAACTCGGCATTTTGCTGCTGAATCAGCGCCGTCATCTCCCGCAGACGCCGCATCGCTTCGGGTAGCAACACCATCGCGGGTGGTGTTCCTTGGGCGTCATCCGACTTCAGCGCTTGAGTTTTGATGTTGACTTTGGGTTTATTGAGTGCTTTCTCAAATAGATCTTTAATGATTTCGCTGCGAGTTTTGTTGGTTTTGGGGTCAACAATTTCTTTTTCTTGATCCTGATCAATCAGGGTTTGATCTAAGTCAGAGTCTACTCGCGAGAACTTGACATCCGAATACTCGCGCTCTAAAAAGCTGATGAAGTGAGGGTCAATGAAAGAGTCCATAAATAGGACTTCCAGACCTTGGTTTTTGTGCAGTTCTACATAGGTAGCTTGGGAAGCTTCATCGTTGCAGTAGAAAACACGGTTTTCATGGTGTTCCTTGTTGCGCTCTAGATACTCTTTGAGGGTGGTGTACGGCTCCCCTGTGGTAGCAGTGGACGCAGGAGGGGTCGCTGGCGTGACATCTTGCCAAGCATCGCCTTCTTGGGATTGCACCTCGACGGTCGGGGTTTCAGCCGCCGTCGCTGTCTTTGCGGTGGTCGGTTCGGGCTTATAGGTGGTGCGATAAATAATGATGTCTTCGACTTGTTTCTTGAACTTGTCGTCGTTGAGGGAGCCAAATTTGACGAAGGTGCCGACATCTTGCCAGCAGCGAATGTATTCGTCACGCCCTTCATTGTAGAGAGACTTTAAGCGATCGCCGACTTTTTTGGCAATGAAGTCCGCAATGCGCCGCACGGTGCGATCATTGGTCAGGGCGCTACGGGAAACGTTCAAAGGAATATCCGGGCTATCAATCACTCCCCGCAACGGCATCAAAAATTTGGGAATAACTTCTTCACAGTGGTCGCTGACAAACACCTGATTGCAGAACAGCTTGATGTTACCCTTTGTCACATCCACATCTGGCTTGAGTTTGGGGAAGTAGAGAATGCCGTTAAGCAGGAAGGGATAGTCAGTGTTCAGATGCACCCACAGTAATGGGTCTTCTTGGAACGGATAAAGGTAACGATAGAACTCTAAATAATCTTCTTCGGTCAGGTTTTGCGGCGATTCCTTCCAGAGTGCCCGTTGCTTGTTAATTTGTTCGCCATCTAGCTTGATCGACACGGGCATAAAATCACAGTAGGCTTTCACCAACTGCTTAATCCGCATCGCTTCTAAGTATTCCTGTTCCTCGTCTTGCAGGGTGAGAGTTACAGTCGTCCCACGCTGGGTACGGGTGGAATCGGTTAACTCAAACGCTGGGGAACCGTCACAAGACCAGTGTACGGCTTGTGAGCCTGCTCTATAGGATAGGGTATCAATTTCCACCTTCTTCGCCACCATGAAGGAGGAGTAGAAGCCTAAACCGAAGTGACCGATAATTTGTTGGTCAGCGTCTTTTTGATATTTCTGGATAAATTCCTCGGCGCTGGAAAAGGCGACTTGGTTAATGTATTTTTTCACCTCATCGGCGGTCATGCCGATGCCGTTATCAGAGACGGATAGGGTCTTGTTGTCTTTATCAATGGTGATGACAATTTCTGGTTCTTCCAACTCACCGTCAACTTCACCAGCATAGGAGACCATTTTCAACTTTTGGATGGCATCGACGGAATTAGAGATCAGTTCCCGCAAGAAGATTTCGTGGTCGGTGTAGAGCGACTTCTTGATAATGGGAAAGATATTCTCTGTATGAATAGTGATATTGCCCTGCTCTAGGATCGTCATGGGTGTAGTTTAGTGATTTAAAAGGTCTTCAAGTGTGATTTTGTGCGATCGCAGGGGGTTTTGTTTCTGGGATTACCCCCTAAGGATGATTCGGATTTCCCTACCCTGCCACCTTTTTAAGCTGAGATTGCACAGTGGATTGGGCTGATAACTCCTGTCTACCCTAGTGTACTCAAAGCGAAAGAACCCACCCGTTGCCAGTGGGGATTGGGAGGTCAGGGACTGTGAGGTGAGGTGGAGAATCCTATCTTAAGCCGAGGGCTGAAAGATTCAGTTTAGCCAATTTATTTTTGATTTTTGGGCGGATTGTGGACAGTATGGATGGTTCAAGAGGGAGATCATTGAAATTCTTAAAGGAAATGCCCAAGGTTAAATGTAAAGACTGCTCTTGTGAGGCCACCGCAAAGTGCCAATGTCCTCTGGGTATATATAAGAAATCGCCTGGGCTTAATGTGCATTCTAAAT
>DATNQL010000197.1:0-7073 GCA_036704025.1 Stenomitos sp. | reverse complement strand
CCCTGTTCCAGTTGTTTCTATCACGCTGGTATCACCACCGTTGACTTGATCTCGCATGACGATACCGTAATTTTCAGAGCCAGTGCCGTTAGCAGTTCCTCTTAGTGAAATATTTCCTGTGCCTGTGGAGCGGATGACGGTACCATCGCGCATTTGAATGCCCCATCCTTTAGCCCCGTTGCCGCCAGTACCGTTTAGGATGATGTTCCCATTTTCCGAACTGATAGTGGTATTAGTGGTAGCATCGATGCCAATCCCAGAAGTTGTGCCAATTCCGCCATTACCCCTTAGGGTGATAGCTCCCATTCCGGTTGTTGTGAGTAAGGTGTTGGTCAGCCAAATGCCAGAGTTATTGCCGTTGTTGTCACCAATGCTTCCCCTACTACCTACCAAGGCGACACTACCATAGCCAGCATTAATACTACTGTTGACAAGGCGAATGCCAAACTGCGAGCCAGTACTTCCCCTACCACTCCCTATAACGTCGCCACCATTGGTATTAATGGCAGCATTGCTAATTACAAGAGCACCGGCCCCACTATTGTCGGCATCAGCATTCAGGTTCACATTTAGCCTGCCGCTACTCGAAGCAATTCCCCCATTCAGAGTAATGTCATTGGCAGCTAGCAAGCTAAGAGTCGCGTCTCCCCCTGCTGTCTTATTGATGAGTGCGCCTGCATTCTGAGTGATATTGCCTTCCTCAACCCCACCAATATCTGTAGTGATGGTAACGTTGGTGCCAGTATTGAGTGCCGTATTAATGTTGGCAACATCAACAGTATTTGTACCAATCGCACCGCCACCACCATTTACAATCGTGATATTCGTCGGATCGATCAGCCAAGTGCCGCCCATACCCTTAAAAGCACTAGCATTAGGAATACTAGTGAGATTAAGAGACTGCTTACCAGACGTTTCAATCAACCCACCATTTCCGGACACAGTTCCTCCCCGTGCCGTCAGTATCCCGTGAATGCTGGCTGTGCGATCGGAAAAAGCAATAACTTTTCCGCCATTGCCAGCTAGCAGTGCATCGGCGGACACTATTGAGTCGTTACTGACAAACGTTTCTAACGCATTCGGGACGTTCCCCTGTCCCTGAAAATCGCCACCGATTAATACTGTGCCACCGCCATTGGTACCAGAAGCGTTGAGATTGGCACCGAACAAACCCACCTTGTTGCCCAATACAAACACACTACCGCCCGTCTGCGGTAGGGGCGACACCTGTGTCGCCCCTACAGAGGAAACATCCAGAGTTCCCGACACAATCGTAGTTCCCGCCTCATGGGGGATGGTTTCTCCAGAATTAGCCAGTTGCACCGTACCTGATGGGGAAACCGTCAACCCAGTCTCTACAGTTCCAGCCGTTCCCGTCAGCAACGTGGGTAAATCTTGAGGAGCAAGCGCTAATTGTTGTCCATCAACTGTACGAGGAGGTTTAATCTCCAAACTCAATAAGTGTCCAGTTTGACTAATCCTAACTAGACCTTCATCCTGTACAGCAGCAATCATAATATTTCCCGATGCTGCTTGCAGTGAGCCAGTATTGACAACATTGCCACCGAGTAAGGTTAAAGTCTGCCCCTCTCCCACTACCAAATTGCCAGCATTAACAATATTTCCCAATCGTAGGGGCAATCTCCTCACTAAAGCTCCGGCAGTAGTTGCCCCATCAAAAGCAAACAGACTGGGAGTACCAATTAACGTCGGATACTCATTGTTACCCACGGCATTAAACCATTGATCCCCAGCAAAACCAATGCCTGTGGCTGTCGTCGCGGTAAACGAAGCCGGGACATTGAGACTGGCACCCGTACCAAACACAATTCCCGCCGGATTCATCAAAAATAAGTTCGAGTTACCCCCTGTTACTTGAATCAAACCGTTAATCACAGAAGGGTCGCCGCCAATCACTCGCGCTAAAATATTCTGAACCGAATCATTGGCTAAAAAATTAGCAATTTGGGTGGAATTGAGTCCAAATTGCGCGAAACTATGAAATAAATTAGCGCCATTTTGAGAAAGCGTACCGCCTTGGATATCAAAACGATTTCCATCCAGGGTAACTTGAGTGCCAGTGCCGTCATCCGCTGCTTGAATAGGTTGTGCCCAAGCTAATTGGGGTTCAGACAATCTAACCAAGAGGAAACTGGTTAGCAAGGAAGCAACTATTCCAGCAACTGGCTTCATCATATTTTTGTGGTAGATTAAAATCGGCTCTTCTAAAAGCAAGAATTCATCAAATAATAATAAAAATTTTCATATAATAAAACACCAAATTGTCATATTTGGTAATGACTTGCTTTGCTGAAAACAGGCACAAAAATCTGCAAGGAATAGGTATTTTTACAGGAAAATTAACTCCCTTTCCTTAATAAGCTACTGTGTAAATCCTAGTGGCTAACGAGAAGCCGCCGAGCGCCGAGAAAGCAACCAGACAAACAATGGCGATCCCAAAAGTGCTGTAACCGCCCCCACGGGTAACTCTACCGCCCCCAATCGGGACACAATATCCGCAAACAGAAGGACTAAAGCCCCCCCAATGGCAGAAAGCGGCAGTACCCAGCGATAATCTGTGCCTACCAGTAGCCGCACACCATGCGGTACCACTAAACCCACAAATCCAATTAATCCGCCGACACTGACAGCCCCGGCGGCAAGTAGGGTAGCGACTCCTCCAATTAAAAGGCGCGATCGCATTAACGAAAATCCCAACCCCACCGCCAATTCATCGCCCAAATTCAAAATATTAACGGAGCGAGCGAGTAAACAACCGCCCAGCAGTGCCACCAACACATAAGGGCCAGCCACCGTGACTTCGGGCCATCCTCGCCCGTTGAGACTACCAATCAGCCAATTGAGAGCCGCCTGAACCCTACCATCATCGGCTAGCAGGAGCATGGTTGACTGAATCGCTCCAAACAGGGAACTCACCGCCACTCCGCCTAAAATCAACCGTTCTACAGAAACCCCGATACTCGTGCGAGCCAGGATATAAACAAATATCGTTGTCAAAATCGCACCAACCCAAGCCGCTAGGGGTAACCACGCTTGAAATAGCCCCAGAGTCACCAACCCCACCGCCACCAAACCAGCACCCGCAGAAATTCCTAACAAAAACGGATCAGCCAATCCATTCCGCAACATCCCCTGTAACAAGGCACCCGACATCCCTAAAGCCGCCCCCACAATCAAGGCTGCGATTGTTCGAGGCAAGCGCAGATCCCAGAGAATGGTTTGGTTAATCGGATCGCCTTGATGGAGCAACGCCTGCCACAACTGGGAGAAATTGAGATATACGGCACCTTGAGACAGAGAAATTCCAACCGCCAAAAGCAAGCCGCCGCCTAAGAGCAAACAAGCTTGCCACACTCGGTAGCTCATACCTTTTTGGATTTTGGATTTTGGATTTTGGATTTTGGCACCCTCGTTAGTTGCTCGTTGGGAAATTCAACATTCTCAAGTTCATTTTACTAACGTGAAACAACGGATTGAGCCGGAGAATATTTGGCTAACGACTTAGCAATATCCGGATTGTAGAGTCGCAGATAATTCCAATAATTGGCAAAAACAGACTCGACATAGCCCTTCGTTTCCCCAAACGGAATCACCTCAATAAAAGCATCCGGGTCACTAAACCCGTATTTGCTAATCCAGCTAGACACGTTGCCAGGACCAGCATTGTAACTGGCAACGGCTAATAGAGAATTGTTGTTGTACTCTTGGTGGGTGTGGTCGAGATACCAAGTGCCGAGTTTAATGTTGTCATCGGGATTTTCCAGGTTATAGTCCTTGAGCTGGATTTTCTGGGCAATCCAAGTGCCCGTTCCTGGCATCACCTGCATCAAACCTTTAGCACCCGCAACCGAGCGAATTTTCGGTTCAAATCGAGACTCTTGTCGAATTAAACCTGCCACCAGGAAGGGATTAAGTTGGCGCTGTCCAGACCAACTAATAATCGATTCTAGGAAAGGCAGGGGAAACAAAGCCTGCCAGTAAGCCGGCTCTTGGCGCAATTGTTGCCATTGCGATCGCTCTTCTGGAGTATCTCGCAGGCTGAGGTTCCAAATTTTATTAATCCCGATTTGGTGCCGGCCGATCCCTACGTTGAGCAAACCATCCGTAAATTGCTCTGCAACGGTTGGCTTGATTCGGTTCTTGAATTCGACTTGCCACAGTGTCCAAGCACTCTCATTCTGTCCCAACTGATACAGTTCTTTTAAGGCAGCCGAACCCGTGGGGGGTATGGGTTGTAGTTGCGGAGGTATAATCTCCGGTTTCAAATCTCGCACGGTGGTAAAGTCTCCCACATTCCAGCCCAATAAATGAGCCGATCGCCATGCATAGAATGATTCTGGATAGTGAGCCAACACATGCTCAAAGGCGGCTGTTGCTTCTTGTGGACGTCCCATTTGAGCCGCCCACCGACCGACCCAAAACGCGGCTTCTGGAGCCTGTTCACTATCAGGATTGTCAGTGGTAATCGGTTGTGCCCATTGCCATGCTTCTTTATACTTGCCCGCCGCTGCCATTGTTTTGGCGGCTTTCCACCGATACTCCGCTGCCGCATCTGAGGTTTTATACTGCGTCAACACCGATTGACGGGCTTGGGTGGCGGAAGTGCTACTTCCTTTCGCCTCTAGGATGTCGGCTTTAGCCAGCAACGCCTCAGGTGCTTCATCCGGAAACTTTTTGATGACCAAATCCAGATATGGCAGTGCCTCGTCTGATTTGGAGAGACTGGCGAGACGCCGTAATCCCAGTCCGGTTTCCTTGGCATCTGGGAAGTCCTTGAGTAGTTGTTGATAGGCGACTTTAGCCTCTGCTCTTTTTCCTCTCAAGTGGTACCCGCGACCCACCCGATAAGCGTTGAGGGGGGTTCGAGGTGCTTTGGCATAGGCTTGAGCCGCTTGGACATACTCCATGGTTTCCCAATAGCCAAAAGCGATCGCTTCCCAATCTTCTGGCTTGAGTTGGGCGGCAAACTCGTTGACTAAGCGCTCACGAATTGCCCCCATCCCTTTCGCTTCAGGGTTAGATTTGGCTAAGCTCAACAACAACGCGGGTTGCTTGGGGTTCTTACTCAACTGTTGGCGAATGATTTCATGGGTGCTCGGATGAGACGGAAATTTGGCGATCGCTTGATTCCAGTACTCAGGATTGGATTCACCCAAGGCAGACAAGGCTTCTGCGGCGACTGGCTGAGTCGGATAGTTGGTCAGGATAGCGTTCCAAGCCGCTTCGGCTTTCGCTTTATCCCCCATCAATTCATACGCTTGGGCGCGTTTTACGGCGACGTGGGACGCCAACACAGGATATTCTGTATCCAGTCCTTCCAACCATTTCAGTGCCTGTTTCCCCTGCTTTTGCTCAATTAAATCCGAGGCTAACAGATAACGGGCACGTTGCTGGTCGAGAGATTTGAAGCCAGAGGCAATCGCTTCTAGTTTTGAGGCTCTGGCTTGCGGTGACAGCAAGGCTAGCGGCAAAACTTCGGATTTTTCCTGTTTTGGCGTGAGTTTGAATTGACTTTGAGTCTGTTCACTACCAGTCCATTGATCGAGTAGACCGATCATTTTTGCCGCTAAAATTGATGAGCCTAGTAGGGCGAATATTAGTAATCCAGCCCCTACCGCCACAGGAATTTTGTTGATTCGTCCCTTTAGCATTACCCCTCGTTTGCCCAAAATTGGCACAATCGTTTCTTATTTTGCGTGAGCTGATTTCAGTATTCAGGGAGTAGGCGCTCTGTTCAGACTCAAGTCGCCAAAACCCGACCTGGAAGATTTTAGCTTGCTTTCATCCTGATCGGCAGGAAGGTCGTCTGGTTTGATGGATTACATGCATCCTCGATAAAACTTGCTGCAATCAGTGGTTCCTCCGGCAAGAGTACGAATCGTGAGTCTTTATGGGTTTTTGAGCAATACTTGAAAATTAGGTACATATATATCGATTGATAGAACCAGGAATGGACATTCGAGCAACGGATACACCCCGCATAGAATGGACTGGCGATGCGCTGGCTGTTGGGTTATTTGAAGAGGCGACAACGCTAACCGATGATTTAGCCCAACTGGATGAGAAGTTGGCCGGTACGATCAAGGAACTGATTGAAGAAGCAGAATTTAAGGGAAGCGCTGGTAGTAGTGCTGTAACACGTGTGGGTGCCGGTAGCTCAATTCGTAAAATTATACTGGTGGGGTTGGGTAAACCCGACGCCCTGAACTTAGATAGCTTGCGCCGCACAGGAGCAGCGATCGCACGGACGGCGAAACAGCAAAAAATCAAAACTCTGGGGATTAGTTTGCCCGTAGTCAAAGATGACCCAGCCGCAACCGCCCAAGCTATTACTGAAGGGATTGTACTGGCTCTGCACCAGGATAATCGCTTCAAGTCGGAACCGGAAGACAAAGGAGCCAAACTCGAACAGGTTGAGTTGCTGGGATTGGGCAATCAGGAAGCGGCAATTAGCCATGCTCACGCCATTTGTTCCGGTGTCATTCTGGCGCGGGAATTAGTGGCAGCACCGGCGAATGTGGTGACGCCCATTAGCTTAGCTGAAACCGCAGAGGCGATCGCATCGGAATATGGTCTTTCTCTCGAAATCTTAGAACGGGAAGACTGTGAGAAGCTAGGCATGGGTGCGTTTTTGGGTGTCGCCCAAGCCTCAGAGATACCCCCGAAGTTTATTCATCTCACCTACCAACCCGAGGGTACAGCGAGGCGTAAACTGGCAATTGTCGGAAAGGGACTCACCTTTGACTCTGGTGGCTTGAACATCAAAGGTGCAGGGAGCGGCATCGAGACGATGAAGATGGATATGGGTGGTGCGGCTGCCACATTGGGTGCGGCGAAAGCAATCGGTCAACTGAAACCCGATGTTGAAGTTCACTTCATCAGCGCCGCCACGGAGAACATGATTAGTGGGACGGCGATGCACCCAGGCGACATCCTCACCGCCTCCAACGGTAAAACCATCGAAGTCAACAACACCGATGCTGAAGGACGCCTGACGCTAGCCGATGCCTTGGTGTTTGCTGAAAAGTTAGGCGTGGATGCGATCGTTGATT
>DATNQL010000196.1:0-4214 GCA_036704025.1 Stenomitos sp. | reverse complement strand
TGCTGCAAGCAGATCGCCAGGGTGGCTGTTCAATGAGAACCTCTTTAAATCTCTTAACACAATCACCCATCCCAAGACTCTTGTTTCAACCCCTGAAGGTCATGCTAACCCCAATCGTGATTACTGGACCGACGCTCTAGTAGATGAGTGGGTTTGGGCAAAAATAGTGCTTGAATTTCCGCGAGATTCAGCCCTGTCAACGTGGTCTGATAGCTATCTAGGAGACTCCACCCACCCCCTTGACCCCGTTGTGCTACCACTGGGACTCCTGCACTGCTAAGCGCTTCCATATCGCGATGAATTGTGCGCTCGGATACTTCCAGTTGCTCTGCCAGGTCGCGAGCAGTAAGGCGACCCTGAACCTGTAGCATCATCAGGATGGAGAGGAGGCGATCGGCACGCATAGGAATTGTGTCGTCCAAGCTTTTCTTTACTCTACTGCTGAAATATGACAAAGGGTGTCAGGAAAGAGTACCTATGCTGTGTAAAGATAGCTTGGAACAATGGACTGTTTTGAGCTATCCCAAAGCATTGCAGGAGATAAATCATGCAGCCATTGAAAAATAAGATTGCGCTCGTCGCTGGTGGCACTCGCGGGGCCGGACGGGGCATTGCGGTGGAATTAGGTGCAGCAGGGGCAACGGTTTATGTGACTGGGCGTACCACCCGGACTCAGCGCTCGGAATACAACCGTCCTGAAACGATTGAAGAAACCGCAGAGTTAGTAACTCAAGCAGGTGGGCAAGGCATCCCGGTTCAAGTGGATCATTTAGACCCTCTTCAAGTGCAGGCGCTGGTTCAGCAAATTGAGCAGGAACAAGGTCGTTTGAATATTTTGGTTAACGATATTTGGGGTGCAGAAAACCTCGCCCAGTGGAATGTCCCAGTATGGAAACACTCACTAGATAGCGGGTTGCGGATGTTAAGGTTGGCGATCGACACCCACATCATCACCAGTCACTTCGCTCTGCCGTTGCTGATTCAAAATCCGGGAGGATTGGTGGTTGAAATAACCGATGGCACGGCTGAGTACAATGACACGCACTATCGGCTGTCACTGTTCTATGACCTGGCGAAAACATCGGTGATTCGCATGGCATGGGCACTGGCGCAAGAACTTCAGCCTTACCAATGCACGGCTGTTGCCCTGACTCCCGGTTGGATGCGATCGGAGATGATGCTGGAACACTTTGGTGTGAAAGAAGCAAACTGGCAGGATGGAACCGCGAAAGACCCTCACTTTGCCATTTCCGAAACGCCTCGATATGTTGGTCGGGCAGTGGCTCACCTGGCAAGCGATCCGGATGTAGCCCGCTGGAATGGGCGATCGCTATCCAGTGGTCAGTTGGCGAAAGTGTATGGTTTTACCGACCTGGATGGTTCTCAACCCGATGCGTTTCGCTACATTTGGGAGGTGCAGGAAGTTGGGAAACCGGCTGATGTGACTGGATACCGATGACACATTCCATCGCTTCATCCTCTCGGTATTCACAAGGCTTTGAAGCGAATCAAGGAAGCTACTTCTCATGATTTGAGAAATGACTCCCGCTTTACCTGAACCTCGCTGCACCACTCTCAAAAGTGCCTAGTTTCTAGCAGGAGGAGACTCCCAGTTGTCGTTGCGTCCATCAAAATAACGAACGGGAAGATTCGCCAATTCCACATCACTCATATTGTCCAAACAGGCAACATTAACGGTGTAAAACGCCCTACCCTTCCTAGCAGAATAGCCATGCCAAAAGAGGTGTACTCCGCAATGCTTGCAAAATCGATGATGGATACTATGGGCACCAAATTGATAGTCATTTAAATCTGCTTCGCCCGCTAGCAGACGAAAGGCATCAGGTGTGAGAACAACTCCCCAAAGCCTAATTTTTGAACAGATTGAACAGTTACACCTGCCCGTTCCTGCACTCAAATCGATATCGGCTTCAAACCGCACTTTACCACAGTGACAGCCTCCCTGGTATGTTCTCTCCATGAGTTCATCTCCTGTTGCATAGAATTAGCATTCTCAACTCTCCGGCTGGGAGATCTACTTTTTTCACAAAGCCTAAAACCTTTGTGTAGAACTTCAAGGCTTTTTCCTGGTTACGAGAAGCGGTCCTTTGAACGACCAGGCCATGCTCACGCTCGCTGCCATCCTCCTATGACTATAGTGTGAGAACATACCCTTCTGTTCCATGCACACGAATTCGTTGCCCATCTTTTATCAGTTTGGTAGCATTATCCACTCCGACAACGGCTGGTAAGCCATATTCACGGGCGATAACGGCTCCATGAGTCATCAGTCCACCTACTTCGGTGACTAAACCTTTTATGGATACAAACAAGGGTGTCCAGCTAGGGTCAGTAAAGGCGGTAACTAATATATCTCCATCTTCCAGATTAGCCTCTTCCATGTTTAAGATGACACGTGCTCGTCCCTCTATCACTCCGGAAGAAACAGGTAGACCTACAATCGCTTCGGCTGGAAGATTTTCTCGTTTGTACTCACCTGTAATGATTTCACCGTCAGATGTGATAACACGGGGCGGAGTTAGTTTTTCATAGTGTTTGTACTCGTCTTTTCGATTACTAATGATCGGATAATCTAATTTATTGGTGCGTACAACCTCGCGAAGTTCTTCAAAAGTGAGATAGTATATATCTTCTTTTTCATAAATAATGTTGGCTTGTACGAGTTGCTCGGCTTCTTTCAGTAAAGCCTGCTTATAAACGAAGTAGCGATTTATCATGCCGTATTTTGGATATTCACGATAACCGATGAAATTCCGGATTAGGTCGATCATTCGTTTTGTCTCTTTGGCTTTTTGTTCACCATCCGGTAATGGCTTCAATCGTTCCAATAACTCTTGTTCTTTTTTTAGAGCCTCCTGTCGCCCTTGCTCAAATTTCCGATCGCTGGCATCAGGCTCAAAGTTTTTGATGTTACTAAGAATTAATGGGACAAGTGTAACTGGTTTCTCGCTCCAACGAGGTCTCGTAATATCGATTTCCCCGACACAGCGCATCCCGTACTTGTCAAGATAATCACGGATAGCGTCACGGGCTTCCTGTCCACCGTGAAACTTAACCAGCTCGTCCAGAAAGCCGTCATCTTGTACGTGCTGCAAATACTCAATGACTTCCGGATACGGGCGAATCGCATCTGCGACATCCAACAGCGCCAGCCCCATTTCCGAAGTAATATTGTTTGGTGCAGACTGAGAGAGCGTGTCGGCTACATTTTTCTCACCTAGCCACTCCAGCATTTTTTCATTGATCCATGATGAAGCATTCATGCCAGTCATGATCGCGCCAAAACTTTGTGGATCGGATAAGCTCTGCCTCAGCTTCTGCTTGTCTTGCAGGATAAAGTCAAATAGATCCGACCCCGACTTCGTTTTGATGGTACGCTTTAGCTCCTCAATCGACTCTTGACTATTCCGAATCAGATTAGAAACGATCGTCGGATCGTTTTCGAGTTGCACTTGAAAGTTCGGAGGGGGCGTACCTTTATTGCTTTGACCGGAACCCAGTTCTTTGTTATCGTTTGGCTCCGATTTGATAAAATCTCCTCGCTCTAAGATGGTCATAAGTGCGTCTCTTATGAGCGGATCGGATTTTCCCAGGACATCTACCAAAATTTTTCTTCTAACAGGTGAAGCCAATTCCTGTGTGACATCAACAAACAACCTTCCGCCCGCTTGATACATGGGTCGAGCAGCAGTTAACTGCCATAAAGACAACCCCAATGGTTTCATGGGGTCAGTCATCATTTGTTGATGACCGACCGATACATAGACGTGATTTTCTCGATCGTTCGCTTCAGGAATCGGGAATAAAGTAGTAATTGGACGACTCTGGACAATATAAAACGTATCATCAACTAAACACCATTCGATGTCCTGGGGGCAACCGAAATGCGCTTCGATCTTTCTGCCTATGCGCTCAAGCTGCAAAATCTGCTCATCCGTCAATGCTTGCCGATTCTGCCGTTCAGGCTCAATCGCCAGTTCTTTTGTACCGCCATCTTTTAAGGCATAAATCGCCAGCTTCTTGGTGGATATTTTCTGATCGATAATCTTGCCGTTACGCACTTTATAGATATCAGCATTTACCAGGCCGGAAACCATAGCCTCACCAAGTCCGAAGCTGGCATCAATGGATAACACTTTCCGATTAGAAGTGACGGGATCGGCAGTAAACAAGATTCCTGCCGCCTGCGGGAA
>DATNQL010000195.1:0-3212 GCA_036704025.1 Stenomitos sp. | reverse complement strand
GGTAAGCACCTCAGTGGATGGGGCTGTTATTTCTGCTTTGTTAAGCTCTGTAAAGTTTGATCCGTTTGATCCGTTTTGATCCGGGCGCGGATCAACGCTGGATTCCTCTGCCTGTATGGGTTTGAGTTGAGTTTGATCCGTTGATCCGCAAAATTCAAAATTATTTTTTTCACCTTCAATTTTTTCTTGGATCAACGGATCAAACGGATCAAACGGATCATTTGGATCAACTTTTTTAGGAGAACTGACTAACTCTCCGAGGAAGTAAACCTTGCGAGGGCGACCGCGCTTGCAAGAGTTGATTAGACCCTCTCGCTCCAGGGCTGCGAGTTCTTTTCGGCAAGTGGCAGGGGCGAGCTGACAAATTTCTGCTAAGTCCTCAACTTCAAAACCTACCCCTCTGTAAGTCTTGAGGTACTGAAGGATGCCCTCTTTAGCCGGGCCGTAATTGTCGTCGATCGTTTCATCAGGATTCACTCTCCCGACGATCTGCCAGCTCCAATTGTCGGGGTCGTAAGTAAGCCGGTATCGGCCCGGGGCTCTAACCCGGGTTTTCTGAATCTCTAAGTTTGCATTGGTATCCGCAGGGTCTTTGGGATTACACCGCTCTAGCTTCCACACTTGGTCGGCTGCATTGTAAATGGCGGTCGTTCCTCGACATTCACCCGCCCTGGAGCTGTGGTGTAAAACCAGGAATGCAGAATTGAACTCCTCAGCGATCGCTCTAAATCTGACCAGCGGGCGAGCGAACTCCTGATCGTTTTCTGAGTAGATTGATTTTGAAGAGACTGTCGTCAGGGAATCTACCACGACCAAGATTTTGGATTCGGAGTGAGATTTTTGGATCTCCTTGAGCATTGCTTTGAGCTTGCCGAACTGGTTGATATTCCAGTCGTCACTGATTTTAAATCGGCTTCTGACTTCCTCTGATTCTTCTAAATATCCTTGTTCGTCAAGCATCTTAACGTTAATCACTGACCCCTGGTCTGTCTCCACAAATAAGACACAGGTTGGCTCTTCTACTTCATATCCGCTCCACTTTTGACCCGTAATTAGCGCTCTACAGATGGAGCTAACCACTCTCGTTTTCCCCATACCTCCCGGTCCGTGTAGCACGGTGACGGTTTTGTTTGGCAACCATCCTCGCAATATCCAGTCTGAAACGCTATCGCCAAACTTATCGAAGTATTCGGATAGACCGTAAAACAGGCTAGTACCTTTGTGCTGCCTGCTATCTAAGAATTTGGCATGGAAATCCAGCAATTCCTTGTTAGATTTAAACCCCCACTCTTTGGCTAATCGCTTCATCTCCCAGTCTTGGAAGGCTGGATTTTCTATCGCCTCGATCTTGTCTAGTTGCTGGCAAAGAATATCGAATTTGATTTCAGACTCACTACGTATAGCGCCCGATTTTGAGGGCTTCAATCCCTCGAAATAAGCGATACGAGCCTTGAACTCTTCAACTAGATCTTTAAGCTCGATATCTTGTCTTTGGGCTAACCCTGAGAGTTCGTAGCCGATGTTAATTCCTGTTCTTCTAACGTATTTGTCATAGACCAGCATTGCGGTCTGGTCTATATTTGTCGCCGACACCGTCCAGTCAACTAATTGGGCTAATTTATTCTGTCCCCCGGCAGCTTCTAACAAGTCCATATTGACTAAATGAGTCGTCACTGACATCAAGTCAATCGATTTGTTTTGTCTATATAAATCCGTGCAGGCTTGGTAAATAATTTGATGCTGCCTGATTGAAAAATGCTCTTTGGTCAAGAGGTCCGCGACCCTACCCATAGCGTTTGGGTCGATTAATATGCCTCCTAGGACACTAATTTCCGCATCAACATTAGTGGGAATTAGTTCGTGAATCTTGCCAGATGAAAGTCTATTTGCTTGTGCTATCATAAGGATAGAATTCAAGTTTTAATCCTTATTTCTCCCCCCCCCTACCGCTAGAGGGGGTATTTTTTTGGGGATTAATAAGGGTGGACATTAGCGGTTAGTATTGGTTGTCGTAAGCGTCTTTTAATTTCTTAAGCTGTTGTCCGCTCATATTGAGAATTAAAGCAACATGAAATTCTGCGTCTGGATATTCCCAGCCTGCGTCGATTAAGTGGTTGAGCATTCGTAAGGCGTCGTGCATATCGCTTATCATTGAATCTCCTTTAAAGAAACTGGTTTTACTTTTAGGAAGGCGATCGCACCTTTTAAAAATGCGATCGCGCGTGGGTATCCTTAATTAGCAAGTGGTGGGAGCGAAAGTTTATTTCGTCGTTGGCAGTTTCTCCATCGTTTGGTTGGCAGTACTAATATCAATGGCTACTGGCAGCAGGCCTAAAAATCGATTGGCTTCAAAGCCGTACAGCATCAGGCTTGATGCTTCCTCGCCTACTAAGAAAATTTCAATGCCATTGGCAGGAATGTTTCGGACAAAGGAAACGTACTCCAGGCGTATGACACCTTGAGATGTTCGGACAAATGTTTGGTGCATAACTCTAATTAGTTGAGTCCTTTCGCCCGTTGCCCCTAGCGGGTGGGCGTTCTGGGGATTGTTGGCCTTTAGTAGCCTCTGCCAGGAAAGCGACAGTGTTGTCGCCTCCCAAGTCGATCCGGCCGCTACCCCGTTCCCCGCGCCCGATTTCCATCAGGATGCAAAGGAGCGAGAGGAACATGAGTAGGCAGCAACCGAAACCGAGGGCAAAAGATTTGTGATTGTCGGGAAGCATTGGCAGGCACACCTTGTTTGGTCAGCCCCT
The DNA here is from genome assembly GCA_036704025.1 of Stenomitos sp. GTDB lineage: Bacteria > Cyanobacteriota > Cyanobacteriia > Cyanobacteriales > Coleofasciculaceae > Allocoleopsis. The sequence continues at coordinate 459 of DATNQL010000195.1, read as the reverse complement.
TACTGGGGAATAGCCGTCTTTACCTGCACCCTGGAGAAATGGTTGAGTTAAGCAATCATTAGCGATGGTGGCTCGTTACCTAACGGTTTAGGTAACCCATCGTCGAATTCGCAATCGGGCGGTGTTATGGGCGCGTCTTCGTCGATCGTTATCTCGTCAAAAATCGGAGTTAGCAGGTCCCTGGCGAGTTCCAATCGGGCAATATCGGTCAGTTCGCGAACAAAAGCGATCGCCTCGTGGACGACAGGATTGGCGTCGATGTAGTCCAGTTTGATCGGTTGTGGCTGATTAAAGGTCGTCAGCCAAATGGCGATCGTCGCGATCGCTTGCTTGTCTTGATCGTGCGCTCTCTCCAGAACGCGGTTAATGCGTTCTAGTAGCAGGTCGTCTTGTCCTCTTTGAGCGGATAGCTCCTCGATGTTGGCTGTATCAAAGTCAGGTAGCATAGGCACCTCGTTA
>DATNQL010000194.1:0-5935 GCA_036704025.1 Stenomitos sp. | reverse complement strand
AAATCCAAGCGACTAATCCACCTAATGCCGCCGCTGCAACGACTCGCGCTAAGTCATGAGGATCTAACAAAGCCAAAATAAAGGGAAATATGATTAAGACGCCGATGCGTCCAGTGGTGCGATCGCGAAAAATGGTAAAGCTAATTCCCCCAATCACAAAGACGAGTAGCGCCGCCCTCCAGTCATGAGCCACAACGCCCCAAACGACATTCGTCGTCCCTGCGCCTTTACCCATCCAGTAACGACCCATGACCAGCATAATCAGAGCAATCAGCTCCCACGCCGCTTGCGTCGGCTGATTCCAAAAGAAATAACGCGCCAGTAAAACGGCAGCAATGCCCTTCGCCGCCTCGGATAGCACCGCCAGGATACCCACCCAGCGCCCCCCGTGGTAAAAAGCGGCTGAAACGGACACATTACCTGTACCGATGCGTGCGAGTTTACGCCCCGTCAATGCATCCGTAATCCAGGCAATCAGGGGAAGACCCCCCAGCAGAGGGCAGACTATGAAAATGAGTAAGGCACCCCAAACCGGCATTAGCGTCATGGGAGTTCTCAAAGCACTGAAATTTCTTTCATCCTACAACTGCCCGTTCAAGAAGTTGGGGAGATTGGGGGGTTATATCATGTCCGGTTAAACACCCATCGTTAGGATTGACGCGGGGACACGGGGACGCGGAGAATTTTTATTATGGGTAATTAGACGGACATGATATTACTCCCTTCCCGCTCTAAGAATACCTATGCTGAGGGAGCTGGGGAAGCTGGGGGAGCTGGGGGAGTGGAGAATAAGTAATCTTCTGGTGGGAAGGGAGTAAGGGCTGCTCCCTTCTTTTTTATTGACAAAATGCATAAAATGTGAAACAAACGGTGCGATCGCGCAGTAGGACACGGAACCGTCTATTGCGTATTTCCCGGTAGTTTGAGCGTTAGTACTCTTGATAAGCTGTGACGCATTTAAGAAAGCCTATTTCCACACCCCACACCCTACACCCCATACCCCACAACACTTTCAAAAATTTTTATATCCAATTTAGATGCGCCGCAGCTTAGCTTTTCCTAGCCTTCTGCCAGTACTATCAAACGCTCTCGATTTAACAACTGAATCTTAGAACCCTCGATCGCAATCAACCCATCTTGGCTCATCTTGGCAAACACCCGCGAGAGAGTTTCCGGAATCGTCCCCAAAAAAGCGGCTAATTGAGTCTTCGTCATATCGAGTTCCACTTCCTCACCCTTGCCGTTGCGCTCGCTCAAATACAGTAAATAGACCGCCAATCGTCCTGGGACTTCTTTAAAGGAAAGGTTTTCAATAATTTGAGCCATTCGGCGCAAGTGACGGGCGGAAACGGCTAACATAGCGATCGCTAACCTTGGATGCTGCTCCAGAAGCGCCAAAAAATCAGTTCGCGGGAAGAACAACAACTCACTTTTCTCCACAGCCGCCGCAGAAGCAGGAAAGCATTGCCCATCAAACACTGGCACCTCAGCAAAATGCTCTCCGTCTCCGAAAAAGTGTAATATCTGTTCTTTGCCGTCAGTGGAGAGCTTAAAGACTTTAACTCTGCCGAACTTGACAACAAAGAATCCCCTGCCTTCATCCCCCTCTTCAAAAATCACCTCACCTTTGCGATAGGTTTTGGCGATCGCAATCTGGGCTAAGGCATCAATTTGATCTTCAGGTAAACCTCGCCACAGTTGGATATTAGCTAAAAATGTACGCAGATCAGAGGGTTGACTCACCATTAATTCATGCTTTTCTAGATTGAAGGAATGAATTTATCATCTCAGCACTGATGTAAGAACGTCACCTGTAGGAGTAATCTCCCCATGATTACCCTGCCTTCACGTAGACTGCTCCAAAGCATTGCAAGTAGTTATAGTCGCGGGGTGGTACGTTACGATGACGCTAATGCACCTTACAGTCTCTTACTTTATGACTGCTGTATCCCCTGTTGTTAAACCCGTTAGCCAGATGCAGTTAGCGCCTGGTAGTGCAGTGGCTATTTCGGATGTGAGTTGGGAAGAATTTGAGTCTATCTTGCAAGAGATGGGCAAAAAGCGCTCGGCACGGATTGCTTACAGCAATGGCACGTTGGAAATTATGGTTCCTTTACCTGAACACGAAAAGCCAAAAGATTTAATTTCAGACATTGTCAAAACCTTACTCAAGCAAGCGGGGAGAAGGTACGAACCCTTCGGTTCAACCACCTTTAAACGAGAAAAGACAGCAGGTGTAGAACCGGATGCTTGCTTTTACATCCAGAATTACCAGCGAATGATCGGTCATCGCAGACTCGAACCCGATGATCCTCCCCCCGATCTGGCAATTGAGACAGATGTTACCTCTAAAACAACTCTCGATGCCTACGAAGCGATCGCTGTCCCAGAACTATGGATCTACGATAGCGGCAAACTCAGCATCTATTTACTTCTAGATGGAAAGTACATCAAATCTGATACTAGCCCTACCTTTCCCAATATCCCTCTTACTCAAATCATCCCTACTGTAGTAGAACGAGCTTGGCAGGTGGGTAGCGTACAGGCATTAGAGGAATTTGAAGGGGCGCTTGCCAAAAGCGCTCCTTGACTTAGAGTGCGATCGCTTCTGTGCTGGAACTCTCATGATGAAGTTTTCAGAACGTCATCTCTCAATTCTTTTAGAAGGAAAGAAGATAGCAGGCAATCTACCAAAACATTGACTTAAGTCAAGGCGCTTTCCTTCTACCAATCCTAGAGTAGGCATAGATGAGACAAGAAGGACGTGAACTATGTTTTGCAGCCAGTGTGAACAAACCGCCAGAGGACAAGGATGCGAGCAATGGGGCGCTTGTGGTAAAAGTCCAGAAGTCGATGCACTACAAGATTTGTTGACCCACTGCCTGCGAGGACTGGGAGAAGTTGCTCTTGCAGCTCATCAGTTGGGTATCCGTAGCCGCGAAGCCGATATCTTTAGCTGCGAAACGCTCTTTTCTACCTTAACGAACGTTAACTTTGACCCAGAGTGTTTTGTCAAGTATATTCAACGTGCGATCGCATTACGTGATGACTTAAAAGCTAAAATTCAACTCACTGGCGTATCCGTAGAATTTACTGACCTCTCATCCTTCCAACCTGCCGACACTCTCGAAGCCTTAGTCCAACAAGGCAAAGATATCGAATTTGAGTTTATCAGCAGCTCTGCCAAAAACGTCGATATTTTCTCCCTCAAACTCACCATCCTTTACGGACTCAAAGGCATTGCCGCCTACGCCTACCACGCTCAAGAACTGGGTCAAGAAGATGACCGCGTTTATGACTTCTGCCACGAAGCCTTAGCGGCACTGGGTCGCCAAGACATCAGCCTCGATGACTGGGTAAGCATGGCGCTGAAGTTGGGTGAAATCAACCTGCGAGTCATGGAACTCCTGGATGCAGGCAATACTGGCACTTACGGTCATCCTGTGCCGACCTCGGTTCCTCTCAATGCCAAACAAGGCAAAGCCATCCTCATCTCTGGACACGACCTCAAACACCTTGAAGAACTCCTGAAACAAACCGAAAATACAGGAATTAACATCTATACCCACGGGGAAATGCTACCTGCTCACGGCTACCCCCGCTTAAAGCAGCAATACCCCCATCTTTACGGACACTACGGCACCGCATGGCAGAATCAGGTGCGGGAATTTGCTCAATTCCCTGGCCCAATCGTGATGACTACCAACTGTTTGATGCCGCCTCATGATTCTTACAGTAACCGCGTTTTCACCCTTGGCCCCGTAGGTTGGCCTGGGCTCAAGCACTTGGAAACTGATGACTATACCTCGGTTATCCAACAAGCGTTAGAACTGCCCGGATTCACGGAAGATGGCGAACCGCGTCAAGTATTGACAGGGTTTGCGCGGAATGCCGTCCTCAGCGTGGCGGGTGAAGTGATTGAAGCCGTCAAACGGGGAGATATTCGCCACTTCTTCTTAGTGGGTGGTTGCGACGGTGCCAAGTCAGGACGTAGCTACTACAGCGAATTCGTGGAGAAAGTGCCTCAAGACTGCGTGGTGCTGACTCTTGCTTGTGGTAAGTTCCGCTTCTTCGACAAAGACTTAGGCGACATTGGTGGTATTCCCCGACTGATGGATGTGGGTCAATGCAACGATGCTTACTCCGCGATTCAGATTGCTCTGGCGTTGTCGAATGCCTTCAATGTTGATGTGAATCAGTTACCGTTGTCGATGATTCTCTCTTGGTACGAACAAAAAGCAGTATCAATCTTGCTCACCCTACTGTATTTGGGAATTCAAGATATCCGCTTAGGGCCAACTCTGCCGGCGTTTATTTCACCGAATGTGTTCAAATTGCTATCGGAAAAATACAACCTTAAACCCATTACAACACCGGATCAGGATTTAGCGGCTTGTTTGGGTTAGAGGATTGGGATAGACGCGACTCAAAAATCAGATTGCTCCGCTTTCACAACCCAGCCAACATCATTGAAAATTAGAGGGATTCAATAATCTCTCTAATTTTCAAGACTCCATTCATTTGAGAATTGCTATATAACTGGCACTAACTTCCCAAAGTCACATTCTCAGGAAAACAAACTCTCGTACCTCCTAAACCGCAATACCCACCAGGATTTTTGGCGAGATATTGTTGATGGTAGCCTTCCGCATAGTAGAACTCAGGCGCATCGATAATTTCTGTTGTTGTCTTCCCAAAACCCGATGCTTTTAGAGCTTGCTCATAGGCGTCTCGTGAGGCTTCAGCCAATTTCTTTTGGCTTTCGGAATAGACGTAAATTCCCGAACGATATTGAGTGCCAACATCATTACCTTGACGCATTCCTTGGGTAGGATCGTGGCTTTCCCAGAAAGCTTTTAAAAGTGTTTCGTAACTAATGACTTTTGGGTCAAACACCACGTAAACCACTTCATTGTGACCCGTCATCCCCGAACAGACTTCTTTATAGGTGGGGTTGGGAGTGACTCCGGCTGCATAGCCAACAGCGGTGGTGAAAACTCCTTCAAGCTGCCAAAATTTGCGTTCTGCTCCCCAGAAACACCCCATGCCAAACATCACCATTTCCATTCCCTCTGGATAGGGAGGCTTGAGGGGATTACCGTTAACAAAGTGATGAGCAGGTACTGGCATGGATTCTGCCCGTCCCGGTAATGCCTCTTCGGAAGAGGGAATACTGAGCTTTTTACCAAATCCAAATAGCATCGTTAACTCTAAGTCTGATTTTTGAGATAATTATTTACCTTACTTAATAATAGCTTGTCTCCTTGTTCAGGAGGGTTACAGGCTTAATCGAGGCATCAGCCATTGCCCCCACACACAAGATAGGGGCACGATGAATATTACCGCACCCCCCTGAAATTTTTAGCTTGCATTCGATTTAAAATCGCTAGGACTAGCGATCGCGATGTGAAAAACTGCACCCTCGACGACTAAACAGTAAGATGTCGTAAATCTCCTCTAGCCGGGATGTTAACGGATGAGCTTACTGAGAAACCTCGATAGCAGCCACTCTACTTGTGTTGATTACTGTTCCCTGTCTACCAACATTCCCGTGCTGGAAAAACAAGCAGGCTAGTAAAATAAATCCTAAGAGGGATAAACTGAACTCGACAAAAACCGGGAGAGTAATAGTACGTTCCATAAAAACCTTTGGCTCATAACCAAGAGCGATCATTCATCAACAGATCCACGACTAGCTTTAAGGAACTCTGGTTGTGGTCTACCTACCAAGATAGGAGTACAGGTACCTGAATACCTCAGTAAATTCTCGGAACTTATCATCTATCCAATGGAGTAATTCTAGGAGAATATCCTGAGGACATTTGCTCAACTGTGTTGCAAGCCGACTAAACTGGTTGGTGATGAGTAAAGCGCAGTGAGCGCCTTTCTCTTCCCCGACTGCCTGACTAACCAACCCTTAGAGATTGCAAATTTG
>DATNQL010000193.1:0-3470 GCA_036704025.1 Stenomitos sp. | reverse complement strand
ATTTGTTTTTTCCACGTCGTTAGTGAACCCCCATTTGAGGACTTGTTCCTGGTGGCTACGGTACCAAAACCAAAATGCATCGGCCGGGAATCGAACCCGGGCCGCCCGCGTGGCAGGCGAGCATTCTACCACTGAACCATCGATGCATATAAGACGTTGTAAAAACAAGTTTTCCGTTGTTAACTAGCGAGGTGTTGCGTCGATTGGCTGGCGAAAGCTAAACTGACCGATCGTGACACTTAGCGACGGATGTCATCTGGTTCAGAACGTCCTACTCGTGTGAATGTGCTTCAGACGATCATTGAGGTGACAGAGTATGAACGTAAAGCAATGTCAGTCGCATGGCTGGACTTGTGCAATGCGTTCGGCTCCATCCCTCATGCAGTCCTCAAACAATTGTTTGAGTCATTGCCGATTCCTGCTGAACTCAGGCAGCTTTTAATCGATATCTATTCTGGCAATCTATTGGACTTTGTAATTGGGGGCAAGTCCATAGAAATAGCTCCAACGACTGGTGTGCGACAAGGCGACCCACTGAGCTCAACAGTGTTTAACCTTGCAGCTGAACCGTTACTAAGAGCAGCCAAATCGGTATCAACTGGATTCTCACTCTTCGGGCATTCAGTTAAGGTGACAGCATATGCCGACGACCTAACGGTAATCGCAGACTCAGCCGCTGCTTTGCAGGAAACTCTTGCTCACGTAGCAAAAGTAGCAGCGTCTCTTGGGCTGAGGTTTAACCCGAAAAAGTGTGCCACTCTCAATTTCGTGAGAGGAAAAACTGTAAAGGTTGATCTGTTCATTGAAGGCGAGCAGTTAAAAAGCCTTGGTCAAGAGGACAAGGAAGTATACCTTGGCATACCAATCGGAGCAAAATTGCGATTTCGTCCGGCCAATGAGCTGTTACCAAAACTGGATAAGCTTGCATCTTCACTGCTGGCACCTTGGCAAAAACTTGAGGTCTATCGGAGTCACTTGCTTCCGTCGCTCTCTCATGAGCTAGCGTCGGGAAGGGTCGAAAAAGGTGTGCTGGCCACATATGACACCGAATGCCGAAAGTTTCTTGGCCATATAGCTGAGGTACCAATTACTGCAGTGACTGAGTTCTACTACGCTGATCGAAGTGTGGGAGGACTTGGAACGTGCAGGCTTAGTGAGGACGCTGACATATGGACCCTCGCGAGAGCTTCTCAGCTTCTAACCAGTAGCGACCCGCTGATTAGAAACATTTCACGAGAACAGCTTAATGACACGATCGTGAGAGGGCTCCGAGAAAGCGTTCCCCACCCGTTGCCCCTATCTGAATTTCTTTCTGGCTCCACTGATGGCGGCTTATACCGGCTGAGATATGCCAATAAGTCGCGCACAAATCTGTGGATGCTAGCCCGTCGAGCAGCTAAGAGATTACGAGTTCGGATTGATTGTTCCGGCGAGAATTCTTGTCGTCTACTCGCTGACGAAGTCTCCACTCTGCCTCTCAAAGCTGTTAGGGGGTTGCGCAAAGTGGTGCGAGAGCGTAACACAAAGAAATTCATGGATAGTAAACACCAAGGCAGAGTGGCAACTGCATTGGCGCTCGGGCCGAAGTCAAAAGACATGGCACGCCTTATCTCATGCAGGACAGAGTTGAGATATGAGGACTGGAAGTACATCCACAGGGCGAGGCTTGACATCCTTCCCTTACGCGGATACAACTGGTCTGATTGTCAAGACAAATCCTGTCGCTGTTGAGGCCAATTGGTGGAAAATGGACTGCATGTCCTTAACAACTTCCAGTCTCATCTGGTGAAATATATACAGAGAACAACATTGATCACCCACATTACTCGATAGAAATTCGACCGGGGTGGTCCACAGTAGGTGTAACCGATGCGTCGGTTAAGAAATTATTTCTTCGTTTTCATTCTTTCCCCGCTATGTCGGCTTTCAAATTTTGTCATCCCTTCCTTCCTCTCTTTCGATATAAATATGTCGATTTCATTTATCTTTCTTTATTGTATCACCTTCCGGAAATGTTTTACCTTCCTCCTTCTTCTCTATATAAGCTCCCTTTCTTCGCTAGTACGGGCAGTTCAGTATCGTATCGTATCGTATCGTTTCGAATTCAATATCCCCGTTCATACCACAGTCCAAATTCGCTTTTCAATAAAAATCTTTCGTTCACTTAGGTTGAATTGTCGCATCGGCAACAGTAGGGACCCGTTGGCATTCCGCTGTTCGCCAGCACTGCCACGGGGCTTTGCTACTAGCTTGTCAAACGGCATGAGATTAAGGGGACTGTAAAACCGGCATTGAGCCTAGGAAAGCTGCAAGCCTCATCCTTCTTCGGAATGCATCCCACCTTGACGAGCAAGGAATGAAAATCGTCGTTCCGGTGACGCCATGGACCATGGGAGCCGATGAATAATGGCAGGACGTTACCGGCTGAAGTCGGTATTTAGGTTCTTAGACGAATCCATACGGCCAATAACATATCTATACGCACGCGGGCAATGGAAGATGCCACTTTCCACTGGTGTCAAACTGTCATGAACTCCCGGGTACATATAGCTGAATAGCCTTCCTTAGACCCCGAACTACCTTGACTAGGGGAACGGATGCGTAACCGGCGACAGCGAGAAAATATCCATCGATGGATACATCAACCCAATCTCCTCGTCGCTTGGCAGCTGCTCGCGAAAGGATCCAATGTTGGTACCGGCATTGCCATACTTCAGGCGGTAGAGGCCCCCGGACGGGTACTCGCAGATTGGGAATGGCCCTCCAGAATCCTCGAGGGGTTGTGCCACAGAGCTGACCCCAGACGCCTCCTCTAGCAGCATCGTCAGCACTGGAAAACAACTGAACAGCTCCCGAAATCATCCATATGACAGCATGTTCAGACAGCTGGCACATCTCGAGACCCACTACTCTACGGTCAACGTACTGTAGAATAAAACCGGCTAAAAAAAGTTTTGAAGTTACAAGGTCTTATAAAAGTGAACTAAAGAAGAAAATAATTGTTGTATTTGACATTCAATGTAAAACGGCGGGGCATTACCTATTTTGATTTACGCGGCACAAATTTTCATCAGATCATCGATCGAAAATCATTAATTTTCTACGATTTGAAAGTCCAACAAGCGAGTATAATAAAACCATGCAAAATTCGGAAAATTGACACTATGGCCTAGGAATTTGCGGGACTCCGTTTCAAGTAAATACACTACATTCCTGAGCAACCGAACAGGTGATGGTACCATTTGAGACGGTCCTCGGTAGTATAGTGGCTAGTATCCCTGCCTGTCACGCAGGAGACCGGGGTTCAATTCCCCGCCGGGGAGGCACTTGTAAAGAAGTAGAAGCCTCCATTTATCTCTAACGCTAACTGCGATGAGCGTTGTATATCTTGCAAACCACACTTTTATGTAAACTTTTACGACGGTAAAAGTTGTTGTTGTCAACGGTAAAAAAACTGAAATACACCGTTT
>DATNQL010000192.1:0-2503 GCA_036704025.1 Stenomitos sp. | reverse complement strand
TTGTCGCCAAGTTTGACCCTGTGGCACTTCCACAACCACCCCATTGTAGGGAGGAATTTGTAATTCGCTACCGACAGTCGGGGAAGAACCAACACGAAGAGATGGATTCATACCAATCAGCGTTTCTGCGCTGAGGTTGTAACGCTGGGCTATAGTCACCAATGTATCGCCAGGAACCACTTTGTGACGCTTGAACCGAGATAAAGCCGGAACTGGACAACCCGCCACAGCAGCATTAACTCTGTTCAAGTTGGGCAGTATGGTTGTCAGTCCAATAGTGCTGACTAAGCTACAGAGTAAAAGCAGACGGTAGGAAACAGTCATCGAAACTCCTGGGTTTGAAACCCCGTCCTTCTAGGACGGCTTGTTGATATAATTGGTATGGTCAACGACCCACCCGCGACGATGGAGACATAAAGCTTAACACCAAAGCTTGCAATGTTTTGCAACGGGGAAGAAAAATCGGTAGACCGGGAAAAGAGGATGGGGCAATGGACAGTCCAACCCTTGAATCAAAATACATCAGAACTCTCTGGTTGAGATTTCCATACATATGGCGGTGGGACTCACCGTGTCAGTCTGTGGAGCGAACATAAGACCAAAACTCCTTGTGGGTGGAGGCAGTTGCTATGAAACAGAAACCTAAATCGTGAGGTTTAGGAATCGCCGCACTTTTAGGGCGGTGAGGATGTCAAAAGCACAGAGATTATCTCTGCTGACTCATCGAGTTTAATCTGGAATTGATAGAGTTTTGAATGCTTGTCTTGCCTCTCATAATACAAAGCGGCTACCATTTTCAGCTAACCACTGCTTACGTAAGGCGAAGTCTGGTATAACTCGCTCTATATACTGCCAGAACTGTTGATTATGATGGGATTCGTGTAAATGCACTAATTCATGAACAATAATGTAATCAATGATTCGAGGTGGTAGAAGGATGGTTAACCAGTGAAAATAAATGTTTCCTTGACTACCACATGATCCCCAATGAAAACCTAAGTCCTGAATTTTGATGATACCGGGAGCGACCCCAAGTCTGGCAGAGAACAGGTTTAGCCGACGCTGTAACCAAATTTCAGCGTGTTGTGTGTACCAATGAATAAAATGCTCCCTAGCATGGTTTTTTTCATTAGACCTCAGCATAAATCGACCTTGATAAAGACGTAGAGGAGTTGCTGATTTTGGTTGTACTAGCAAGAGTCGATAGCTGCGACCTAGATAATAAAATCCTTCACCGTTAACAAACTCTTTTTGTGACTGATTTTGGCAGAGTAATTCTTTTTGGGCTAACTTGGTGTAAATCCAAAAGCGTTTCTGTTGGGCAATTCGCTTGATTATTTCCAAAGGGCAGTCAGAGGGAGCATTGAGAATTAATTCTCCACTCCGGTCAATGGTAATGCCTACTGTTTTACGGCTGTCACTACGCTGCAAAACAAAGTATAAATCATCAATGACCAGAGATTCATTCATGTGGTTAATCTTGCATGGAGGGCTTTTGCTAGTTCAACGATGCGATCGCTTACTGCCTGTTGTCGAGAAAAGGGTATCACATCATGGTCGTCTAAGGCACGGACAATCCAACCCCTCAACACGTTTTGCGCGTGAGCATTTCGCCAAAAATCTACAATCCGAATTTCCTGGCGGATATGTTCTACTATTTCCACGGTAATTGCTGCCAATTTATCAAGTTCTGACTTAGGTAGTTCTCGACCTAAGCCAATTTCTTCTACTAGGATGCCTAAGAATGGGGCTTGAGTTCTAGGGTCAAGACCACTTTCATCGGCTGGGCGACCTCGCCTCACATCTTGAGTGAATTGACGCAGTGCTTCCAGCAATTCTGCCCATTTATCCTGAAACTTCTCTAAAATTTCCTCTAGCCGTTCACTTAATTTTTTATAGTATGCTGGGTCTTCCTGAAAGTGTTGGCTGATGTGGTAGCGGGCAGCGTGTTCCATTTCCGATGCTTTGGCGCGGTCTGAAGTTCGAGAGTTAACAGCACTCTCAAATTCAGCATCCATAATCGATATTGGCGGGACTTGGGGATCTATGCCACTGGCGATGATGTACTCATCTATTAGCTGCCGAACTTTGTTTCCTGCGCCATAAATATTGAGTTGGAAGTCCCGGTAAAGATTGGCAGCAGCTTTGTTAATATAGCCGAGAATCTTCGCATCCCGTTGGTAAGGTAATGCTTCTGGGCGAGGCATGACAATATCTAGGCTTTCCAAGAATTGCTTGAGCTTCACCACGAACTCAGCGCGAATTTTCATATCTCGCAGTAAATCGATGCAAGCGTTGACATCGGCAATATCTGGAATACCTTGCCCTTGGAAAACTGCCAGCACGCGCTGATGGCGATCGCTTAATTTAGGTAACTCATCTTTCAGGCTAATTAAAGCCCCTTGGACATCTTCCGCACTATAAACTGCTAAGGCTTCCTTTAAATGTCGGGCAACACCGTAGTAGTCTACAACCAAGCCGCAGGATTTAGAGTAGTATGTGC
>DATNQL010000191.1:0-11934 GCA_036704025.1 Stenomitos sp. | reverse complement strand
CTCTGGAGTACCTCTACACTCCTCTCACCTCCAACCCCGGTTTGTGAAGAACTATCAAGCGCTTGGTTCAAAAGCCTTACTACCTGGGCTTTCTCAATTGTTAAGAAAGATGCGAGTAATGCATAGCTTAAAAAGGGGGGTTGGGGGGATCTGAATGTGTAGCAGCTCAAAAGGAAATTGGTATAAGACACAATCCCTATGACGTTTCCATACACCGACGCCTTTGTTACCTTAGCTGCGGCTGATGCTGAAGCTCTGGTTCAGTTTTATCGCCAGTTGCTCCATCAAGAACCCAAACCCTACATTCCCCATGTCTATGCTGAATTTCAACTGACTGGCTTGCGGTTGGGCATCTTTCAGCCTCAACCGACACACCTGGAAGAATTTGCCAATTCTATCCACAGTGGCATGAGCTTGTGTTTAGAAGTGGAGCACTTGGAGGATGCGATCGCTCATTTAACCCGCATCGGATACCCACCACCCGGAGAAATTACCACAGCTTCTCACGGTCGAGAAATTTACGCTTACGACCCCATGGGAAATCGCTTAATTTTGCATCAGTCCCATGCTTAGGCGTTTAAGGTCTATTGAGTAGTCCATAATCCCTAACCAGGTAAACAAAGCTAGAACAGCTATAAGCCAATAACAAAAGGGTGGACACCAATACCATCGGTTTACGAGACGAAGGCATGAGCAACTCCCGAACTAACATGGATATGGCGGTTCCAATCACAAAGCTAGAACTCAGGACGAGGTAAGGCCATTCTGGTGAAAAAAACCACTTCATGCCCAAACCCAGAGCAAATGACATCATCAAGTACTCAACAAACCCAGGTGGGTCGTACTGGATGGAAAAAACTAAAGATCGCCACCACAATTGACAATATCTCATTGCGAATTAACAGTTATTTTTAGGAAGTAATAATCAAAGCCTCACTCAAGAGTAGGAGAGAGGTTTTCCAGAGAGTTCATACTGTACCGCATCTATGTTGAGAAACGCTATAGAACTACTGTGGTTAGGATAATTCAGCATCGCAGGTTTGGCTAGTGCTTGTGGACGAAGCCGTCTGATTTTCCGTGTTCAGAGGATGATTATGATGGTACAAATAACTCAGAGCATCCTCAGATTCAACTTGAGGAAATTGTTCATAAAATCGGCTCACACTCGAAAATTGCTTAGGTATTTCTAAAACCACAACGCGATCGCACCACTGTTGTAACCAATTAATCAGTCCGTCTGGTGCTACCGGTGCACAAATCCAAATCTGTGCTGGTTGTTTCATTCTCAACGCTTGGGTGGCGGCTGCCATCGTCATTCCCGTGGCAATGCCATCATCAATTAAAAGTGCCAAACGATCTTGGGGATTGACGAGAGGACGCCCTGGAGCAAACCGCTTAAGCTGAACCTGAGCTTTTTCCTGAGCTTGATAGACAGCCGCTTGCAACAAGCGCTCACTTCTTTTGCCCAATCGCTTTTGTCGTAACCAAAGAACCTGTCCTTCTGGAGTCACTGCACCAATCGCTAATTCTGGATTTTGGGGCATTGTAATTTTTTTAGCCACCACAATATCCAGAGGACAATTAAGTTGACGGGCTACGGGGGCGGCTACAGGAAGACCACCGCGAGGGAGTGCATATACAATAGGTTCAGCCGAAAAGCCCGCTTCTCGCAGTTGGTTGATTTGAGAAAGAAGCGACTCTGCCAGCCGCTCTCCTGCATCGGCGCGATCGCTAAATAGCGGGGCAGACGACATGGTTTCCTCCGGCGCTTAACAGCACAGCTTGCTTGCCCCCATGATGACTGATTTTGCTCAATCTGCCCTGTACTGAATGGGTGATTCTTTACAAAAAATATCGCGACTTCATCTTCACCCGGTTGCGATCGTGAATCCCATTTAAAATTTAGAAGGCTTCCTGCTCTCTTAATCCTGTGTGCCTTCTGCCCTGATACGAAACCTTTAAATTCATGTCCAGCGAAGAACAATTGAGCCTATTTGATGAGTCAGTATTTCCTGATTCAACGCCGACGGAGTCTCTCTACGAACAAATTCCCGCGAATGCTAAAATTCCGATTCCTCCTGGCACTTACGACTCAACAGTGCCTTTAGCACAACATTGCAACGCTTGTCATCGATGCGACTTAGGAGCCACCCGCACTCACGCTGTTGTTGGGCGAGGCAATCCTCAAGCCCCGATTATGATTATCGGGGAAGGGCCGGGTCAAAATGAAGATGAAACCGGTCTGCCGTTTGTGGGGAAAGCCGGACAACTATTAGAGAAAATTTTAGAGTCTGTAAAGCTCGACAGTGAGCAGGATGTGTATATCTGTAATGTCGTCAAATGCCGCCCACCCGGTAACCGAGTGCCGACTCCAGATGAAATCGCCGCTTGTAAGCCTTATTTATTAGAACAAATTCGTCTGGTCGATCCAAAGATTATTCTTTTAACCGGTGCGACAGCGGTGAAAGGAGTGACGGGTGACAAGCGAGGTATTACCAAAATTCGCGGCACCTGGATGGAGTGGGAAGGGCGTTTGTGTATGCCCATTCTGCACCCGGCTTACCTGCTGCGAAATCCTTCACGGGAACGAGGTAGCCCTAAATGGCTGATGTGGCAAGATATCCAGGTGGTGCGTACCAAGTTGGATGAACTACGTTCTTAAGCTGAATGGCACTGAAATAACGAGCCGAGCCGCCCCCCAACTCCTTGGGGGATGCGAGGGGGCAAATTCCGCAGGAGTTCGCTTAAGTCAGTGCCATTCTTCTGATATCAATTCGCTAAATGTCTGCTACAAATCACTTTTCCAACTCCCCCAGCTCCCCCAGCTCTTCATCTGTAGCAAACTTAAAGCAAATTGATATTAAGCGGGGAGGATTCCTGCAAGGAGTGATGCCCAATCTTGCGTGGTATCTAATGAGGTGACGAGAGAGTGTTCTGCCTCCGTAAAGGGTTCAGCCGTTGCTAACTGTTGAGTCAGTAAATCAGCGGTAGCATCGGACACATCACCGGTGCGAGAAGATAAGCGATCGCGCAAAATTTCCTCTGGTGCCGTACACTGAATCATCTTTACGGGCAAATGATGACGATTAGCTTGAGCGATCGCCTCTTGTCGTAATGCCATGCGATCATATTTTGCATCTAAAATCACCGGAAAGCCTGCGTTTGCCAGCATGATGCCCAATTCCAACAAGCGTCCGTAAGTCTTCTGGCTCATTTCACTGGTATAAAGTTCATCTCCCCCTTTTTGTTCCAAGGGAATCCCCGCGAGGTGTTTGCGTACCGCATCTGAACGCAGGTGAATCGCCCCTAAGCGCCGTGCTAGATGTCGCGCTACCGTCGATTTACCCGAACCCGACACCCCTGACATCAAAATCAATTGCCCCTGATTTGTTTTCGTATACTCCCACGCCTGTCGATAATAATCGGACGCGACTTTTGCCGCCTCTTGCTTGGCATCTTGCGGAACACCAGGGTCATCGAGTAAAAAAGAAGTTACCTTCGCTCTGACATACGCCTGCCGACTTAAGTACAACGGTAAAACCTGCAATCCTTCCCAGTCGCCCGTTTGTTCAATATAAGTATTTAAAAACGCATTTCCTAGGTCTTTACGTCCCCGTGCTTCTAAATCCATCACGGCAAAGGCCACATCATACATTACATCAACAAAGCGGAATGGCTCATTAAATTCAATGCGGTCAAACAGTTGAATTTTGTCAGGCCAAAAGCAAATATTCCTTAGATGTAAATCGCCGTGACATTCCCGAATCCAATTATTTTCCCGACGTGTTGCCAATAGCTTCTGTTGCTGTTCAAAGAACGTATTGCTAAAGTTCTTGGTTTCCTCGTATTGCTGTTGCGTTTGAGGCCCACCGATATATTTTTCCGTTTGCTGATAATTCTCATCAAATGCCTCGCGAATTTTGGAGACTTCCCCAAAGGAGCGGATGTAATCGTTCGTTTCGGCTTTGGCATGGAATTGGGCAACAATTCGCCCTAACTCTTCCAGATGAGTTTCTTCTAATTTCCCCTGTTCAAACATGGTGATAAACAGCGCATCTTGGGGAAATTGACACATTTTTAGTGCATATTCTACCGCTTGACCTGCACCCCCCAAAACAAACCTGCCATCGATTTCAGCAATGGGCAAAACCTCCAGATAAATCTCAGGTGCCATTGGCTGATTCATCCGTAATTCTTCTGAACAGAAATGCTGCCGTTGTTCCACACTGGAGAAATCTAAGAAGCCAAAATTCACAGGTTTCTTAACTTTATAAGCATACTCACCGGTCAGAAACACGTAGGAAACATGAGTCTGTATCAATTGAATGGGTTCTATGACCGGGTGAGGATAAAACCCTGGCTGCATCATTTGCTGAATCAAGGCAGGAACAGATGTCTGTGTCATGTTTTCGGGTAGGCGTCGTTGACGAGTCGTGATGCGTAAAGCCCCCGTGCTTTCGGCAGGGGGATGGATGTCAAAGTCTGGGTTGTTGGTGAGGGGAAGGGACGAATTTTATTGGGATGGAGTATTTTCTCACACAAAAAAGCCAGGGACAATTGTCCCTGGTCTTCTCAACTCATGAGGATAAACCTCAAGTCGATGCAGAAGCCTCTTCGGTTCCTTCTTGCGCGCCAGCGTAACCCCCGACGATAACAATCGTGGTTTCTGGTTCAAGCATTGGCGTAATGCCCTGTGGCAGAATGAGGTCGCGAACATGCAGACTATCTCCAATCTCTAGATTAGAAACATCAACATCGATCGATTCGGGGATGTCGCCTGGGGCACACTGTACCTGAATTTCTGTAATCACAGGATCGAGGATTCCTCCTGATTTAATCCCTACGGCTTGTCCCACAAAGTGCAATGGCACGGTGACTTCAAGGCTGTCTTGAGAAGCTACCGAGAAAAAGCTGAGGTGGTAGACTTGACTTCTTTTCCAAGGATGAGTTTGCACTTCCCGCAGAAGGGCTTTGCCATTCCAGGAAATGTCAGGAATCGCCACCTGAACGAGAGTGTTGTTAACTGTAGCCTTTTTGAGCAGAGTTTCTGCGGTTTTGGCGGGTAATGTTAACGACACGGATTCTGTCCCTTTATGTCCGTAGAGAACCGCAGGGATTAAACCCGAACGACGCAAGGCTCTTGGCTTGCTGCCGTCTGGTCGCTTTTGACATTCAACTGAAACTTCCATCTGAGTAGCTTTTATAGGTTTTCAAGAGTGAGCGACAGCCCGATCTTAGATTTTAGAGGGTCGAGGCGAGGATTATGGGTTGGATTTGAATCCAACATCCAAAATTTTTTAGACTCCCGACGATACGGGTGCGCCGTTAGCATACAACAGCGCCCGTTTGGGGCCGTGAATCGGGTCTTCTACAATAATCGTTTGGTCGCGGCTGGCACCCAAGGAGACAAGAGCAATGGGGACTTCCATCAATTCCGCCAGGAATTTGAGATAATCCAGTGCTTGCTTGGGTAAATCTTCCAAGGTTCTACAATCTTCGGTGGATTGTTGCCATCCCGGCATGGTTTGGTAGATGGGTTGGCATCGGGAGAACCGACGAGAACTGCTAGGGAAGTTTTCGCAGCGTTTGCCATCGATTTCGTAGGCCACGCAAACTTTGATTTCTTCCAGGGTGTCGAGAACGTCGAGTTTGGTAATGGCGAGACAGTCAATGCCATTGATGCGAACCGCGTAACGACCAATGACGGCATCGAACCAGCCACAGCGACGGCGGCGACCGGTGGTGGTACCAAATTCAGCCCCGCGATCGCATAAGATATCTCCAAGCTCTCCATGGAGTTCGGTGGGAAATGGTCCTTCCCCCACACGAGTCGTGTAGGCTTTTGCGACCCCAATCACGCGATCGATCATGGTCGGCCCCACACCTGCACCCACACAAGCCCCACCTGCCACCGGATTGGAAGAGGTGACGTAGGGATAGGTACCGTGATCTAAATCTAGCAGCGTGCCTTGAGCGCCTTCAAACAAAATATTGCGTCGTTCTTGAATCGCATCGTAAATCTTCAACGAGCAATCCACCACGTGGGGGCGCAACCGTTCAGCATACTCTAGGTACTGCTCGATCACGACTGCCGGGTCTAAAGGCGGCAAATTATAAAGCTTTTCAATAATGACGTTTTTATAATTAATGGTCCAGTTTAGCTGTTTTCGCAGGGATTCGGGGTTCATCAAATCCAAGACCCGAATGCCAATGCGCTCTGATTTATCGGCATAAGTCGGACCAATTCCGCGACCGGTGGTGCCGATTTTATGGTTACCGCGTCGCTCTTCGGATGCCTGGTCGATTAACCGATGGTAAGGCATCGTGACATGGGCTGTTTCCGAAATCAGGAGTTTTTGGGTGGAAATGCCTAGTGCTTGAAGCTGGTCGAGTTCTGTAATTAAGACAGCCGGGTCAATGACCGTACCAGAACCAATAATACACTCGGTATCGGGATACAAAATCCCAGAGGGAATGAGATGCAGCTTGAAGGTTTGGCCTTGAACAACAACGGTATGCCCAGCATTGACCCCCCCCTGGTAACGGACGACGACATCTGCCGAACGACTGAGTAAATCTGTGATCTTGCCTTTTCCTTCATCGCCCCATTGGGCACCGATTACAACGACGTTAGCCAAGGGTTTTTTTTTATTCTAAAGTTTTCACAAACTACAATTATTATCATCGGGTGTATCGGGTGTCAACTTAAAATTAACAGTAAGTTATGACAATCAGAAGAGGGGATGAGTACAGGTGTAGCTAATCCTTCTGTAGCAAGGCATTGAGCTTGATAGCCATCCAGTGACAGCGCCAGTTCAGGATGGGGTAACGGCTTGTGCTGAGTGGACTCCCACTTGAATACATATGGACGCCGCTATAACCCGTGCTAATCATTCATTTAAGTGCATCAATAAGTTTAAAGAGGTTCTTGTGACTTTATACGCTGAATTACACCGCCATCTCGGCGGTTCGGTTGTCCCTCGTGTTCTTTGGCGATATTTTCAACGCCACAATTCCGAACAGGCTGGACGGTTTCCTGAGTATCTTGGATTTGAGGAGTTTTACACACGACCTCGTAACACGCTTGATGAATATCTAGAACTGCATACCTTGGTGGAAAGTGTCCAAACCGAGGAAACGTTGCCCTATTTCATCTATCGCCTGATTCGTGGCGCGCACATTTTTGAAAATTTGGCGTATTTGGAGTTACGTTACACCCCTTATCTCCGCACCTGTGAGCGGTTAAGTCAATCTGAGCGAATTGATCAGATGGCGCAAATTGTGGAAATCGTCGGTAAAGCCAGTCGGGTTGCTGAGTATCCGATGGTAACCAGCCAAATTCTGTGTATGCACTCACGGTTACCTTATGAAGTCAACAAGGCAATTGTTGAGTTGGCAGCACAGAGTCAAGAGTATGTTTGTGGGATTGATTTGGCGGGAGGAGATGCTCACTATGCGGAGCGTTTAGATGAATTTATCGGATTATATAAGTATGCGCGATCGTTCGGCTTAAAAACCACGGGTCATCTCTACGAAACTCCTGATGGTTGTTACCCTGAACTGCTGCCCTATCTGATGCGAATTGGTCACGGTATTCAAATTCCTTTAAAGCATCCAGAGTTATTATCTCAATTGCAACAGCAGGGACAATGTTTGGAAGTTTGTCCTACTACTTATCTGAAAACGGGTACGTTACAAGATATTCGACAGTTGAAGGTGGTATTTGACCGCTGTTTTGAGGCCGGTGTAGATATTGCAATTGGTACGGATAATGCAGGCTTGCACAATGTTCGTCTGCAATTTGAGTATGAAAACTTGCTGACTCAAGATGTGATTAATTTTAAGCAGTTACAAGCTTGTCAAGATGCTGCCTTTCGACATGCTTTTGCTTGGCCTCATCCTCAAGACCCAACTTCGTTGTTGACGGGATTACTGAAAACTGAACCGAAAAAAACGTTAGCGGTTAAGAGTCAGTGAGAATCTCCGGTCAAGAGTTTGTTGCTAATCGTTAGAATGAATACGTTATGATCGGATGATTATTTTTTTAACGCAGAGGTTTCAGAGGTTTTCGCATAGGTTCGCAGAGGTTTTGGAGCTGTTTTTTAGTTAATTCAAAGGTGTTTGACGGCTGGTAAACTGGTGATTATTTTGGATTCTTGGCTCTCTTAGTAGGGTGGGCACTGCCCACCTTACCTGTAGAGGTTTTGTGTAAGTCCTGACCAATAAGCGAATTCTCACTTATCCCATTTACATGGCAAAGACCTAAATCGGTATCGATTATTAGTCAGTCATTCGTTGTTAGTCGTGAATGCTATTTCAACGATTAAATCCCGAAGAATTACTCCTCAAAAAACTGCTATTTTGTAGTAACTGTTTTCTGAAGGGTATGACTACCATACTTCATCGATGGGTGGTGGTTCTACACCTTGAAAACCCATACCCCATTCATAGTGCGGTGGCTCCGGAAGTGGTGGTGGTGGCGGTGAGCCGATCGGTTTATCGTTAGCCTCAGAAGCTGAGTTTAAGGCATGAATCGGTGTTGTATTATGAATACTGCTGACCCAGCTATTATTCGTTCTGGCTGGTAATGGTGTCAACGTATCTGGAATTCTCCCCTCCCGATCCAGTAACTCACTCAGATGGCGCAATCCTTCACATAATTTGTGTAAGTGTAGGCATCGGTAATTGGCGGCTTGCCAGTCTCCTGCTTCGAGTGCTTCGACGTAGCCCTTCTGCAAGGCTCTAATCAGCCTCAACTGGGTTTCGATGATTGGATAAGTAATTGCCATGGATTTTGCTGTTGTTGAATTGTGCTCCGCCATATATCCCTTAAGGCATTCTCCGCAGAAGGGGAGAAACCAGCCTTCCCTGTATAAGGCTTTCAAGCTTATTTTGGTTCAACAGAATCCCTTCAAAGAAGTTTTGTTAAAGAGCTGTCGCAGCTACAGCAATAAGGTGCATCGCCTCCGTTCGTAGTAGGCGCGATTGACATCAAAGCTTGCTGCGAGAACTTCATCCTGCTTCACAGCCAACAGGTGGGTTATTTCTGCCACGCTGCACTAGTCCTCAGTGCCCAACGCCTTAACACAGGGTGAAATCGGAATTTGAATCCAAAATTCTGCTCCCTGCCCTGGCTCCGAGTAACACTGGAGAAGACCCCCATGTTTCTCGACTATGATTTGATGGCTAATGGATAGACCTAAACCCGTACCCTTCCCCACCGGTTTGGTCGTAAAGAAGGGGTCAAACAGACGCCTAACGACGCTAGGCGGCATTCCTAGTCCGTTATCACGAATCCGAATCACCGCTTGATTCTCTTTCAAAAGCTCTGTACTAATCCAAATCGTCGGTGAACTTGAAACCGGATGAGTGAATGATGAGGGATTGACTGGGCTATGTTCCTCTCTGTCTTCAGGACTTTCTAGACACATTCGTTGTTCCGTCCCTTCCGCTCGCCAATTCTCTAGGGCATCGATCGCATTACTGAGGATGTTCATAAAAACTTGATTGATCTGGCCGGCATAGCACTCCACGGGTGGCAAGTTGCCGTACTCTTTAATCACGGTCACCCCCGGATGTTTTCCTTTGGGTTTCAATCGGTTGTGGAGAATTAACAAAGTACTATCAATCCCTTCATGGATGTTGATCGGTCTCATTTTGGCATCATCCAACCGCGAGAAGTCGCGCAAAGAAAGCACAATTTCCTGTATCCGGTCAGCTCCCATTTTCATGGAAGACAGGATTTTGGGTAAGTCTTCGATCAAAAATTCTAAGTCAATTTCTTCGATAAATCCTTGAATTTCTGGGTTCGGATTGGGATAGTGCTGTTGATAGTAATTAATCAGGTCAATCAGGTCTTGGATATAGTTTGAGGCATGGCTCAAGTTACCCGTGATGAAATTGACGGGGTTGTTGATTTCATGGGCAACTCCGGCGACCATTTGACCGAGTCCTGACATTTTTTCGGTTTGAATCAGCCAGGTTTCCGTTTGTTGAAGGTCTTTTAACGCCAGTTCAAGATGGCGTGCTTGGGTTTGAGCGGCAAGAGCGGCAGCACGAGTGTTGGCGAACATTTCTGCTTGTTCGATCGCGATCGCAAGCTGATCCACGACCGCTTGCAAGAGTTCGACTTCGCGATCGCTCCACTGACGAGAACCCTTATAGTGACTACAGGCGATCGCACCGAGTTGTCCTGTGTGAGTTTTCAGAGGGAGCAGCAGTCCAGCCGTAATCCCCCAATTGCACAGTAAAGATTGGGTTTTGGCACCTAAATCATCGGTTTTTCTCAAATCCTCAATCTTGAGTGTCTTTTGCTCCCGAATAATTTCAGCGATGGGTTTGAGATGAGGCGGGAGGTTCTCTCCCAACAGACTGGGCAATTCAGGGTTACAGGCTTCGTGAGAGATGGTTAATTTCAGTCGATCCGCTTCTTCAAAGCACCATAAAAAGTGGCAACTGTCAACACCGAGTAACCTCCAAATTTCAGTGACAGCGGTATTGAGAATGATATCCAGGTCATGGAAGTTGTGAATTTGACTGGCTAACTGACAAAGCAAAGCTTCCCAACGACTGAGGAGTTCATCTCGTGACCAAGCCCGGTCAATTGCCGTGGCGATCGTATTGGCTACCCACCCTAAAACGTTGTGAACGACTTTGGAAAAGCGATGGCGACTATGCAGCGCCATCACCCCCACCAAGCGCGACTCGATCAGGAGGGGGTAGCCACTAAAGTTCATCGGAACGCTGTTGGCTTCCCCGGATTCGACAGAGAACTGCGTGTTTAAAGATTGTCGGGTTTGGGCAATCGTGCCAATCAGGTGGTGGTTTGGGGGAACGTGAGCAGGAAATGTGTTCGTGGGTTGCAGAGTTCCGGCAGAAGCTTGCAAGTCTAAGGGTAAAGGGTCGTCTGACCCAATCGCCGTGGAGTCAACCAGCCAAATTCCAGCCCCACTCGCATCGAGATGTTGTACCATGGCCTCGGTGCAGCGCTTGAGACTCTCGACCAACGAACTGCCCTGCCCCAGCGCGGCTCCCACATCAGCTTCTAGGGTTGAGAAGTGAGATCGTTCTAGAAGGGTTGCTTTTCCGGGTTTGTGGCAGGTAACCTCGCGCCCAATCCCATAGACGACGTTTTTCTGAACCGGGCAAAAAAAATTCCAGCGTTGCCATTTATAAGAACCATCCTGAGAACGATAGCGATTTTCAACCACTAGCGCTTCGGTGGTACTCGCCAACTTCTCCCATACGGCTTGGGTTGCGGCTTTGTCTTCAGGATGAACAAACTCTAGGAAGGGTTGAGCAATGAGTTGCTCTGGGGTGTAGGACAGGATTTTTTCAAACGCCGGATTCACCTGTTGGAAATGACCATCCCAACTGAGGATGCACATCAGATCGGGAGAGAGCTTAAAGAAGACATCTGTGCCACCCTCTACTTGATTCAGACGCTCAGCCTCTATCCGTTTGCATTCAGTAATGTCTTGACAAATCGATACATAGGCACAAGGTTTTTCTTGAGCATTCAAAATCGGCACGATTGCCGTATTCACCCAATAAAAATTGCCATCTTTGGCTCGGTTCCTGATTTCACCTTTCCAAACCTTCCCGCCACGAATCGTCGCCCACAAGTGTTTAAAAAATTCCGATGAATGGTAACCGGAATTCATGAGGCGGTGGTCTTTTCCCAGTAGTTCAGCTCTAGAATATTGTGATATTTTACAGAAATTATCATTAACGTAGTTAATTTTCCCCCGGTGGTCTGTTATCGACACCATTGAAGTTTGCTCTAGTGCCAATTTGAGCGTTGCCAGTTCTTGATGTAAGGCGAGTTGCGCCTCCTTACATGGCTGGCGTTTGTTCGCCCTTCCGTTCAGGCTCGTTACGCGTTGACGCCGCTCCGACTGCATATTAACACCGTTTATTATTAGACTGACCACT
>DATNQL010000190.1:0-2181 GCA_036704025.1 Stenomitos sp. | reverse complement strand
ATTTCCTCCTCAGCCAGTCCGGTAACTACTGGTTTTCCTGATGCTGTCCAGTTAATTTTTACCTGGGAAGTCAGATGAGGATGATCAGGGAGTAGTTTACCAAGAGCTTGATGGAATAAAGGCAACTCTTGGATATGACGTTCTGCGGCTGATAACATACCGATTTGCGAGAGATAAGCTAGAGAAACTTGGGGGGTGCTAACGCCAAAGAAACGGGTGCGATCGCTAATTTTTTCCAGCAGTAGTTTTTCATCTCTGGATACGGGATCAACTAGTTCGGCGATCGTGGGATAATCTGCACGATGTTCTAATAACCTAGCCTCATATCCACTGAGTCTTTCCACAATGCGCCCATCTTCAGCCACCACCAATACAGTATTGCGGAATTGCTTACCAGTTTGACCTTGGGCTGTGGTGATGCCAATACAGGAATTTCCCTGCGGCTCATCTGGCTGGTAAATTTCGATTCGTTCAATCGCTACAGGTAGGCAATTATCCTGCGGAATCAATAATTGTCCAGCTTGCAGCAAGGAATCTCTGTAGTAAGGGTCTCCCAACAAGAACGGCCCTTCTGACCTATCTAAGTTACTTCCTGGTTTAGCCGAGAAGCTAAAGTTTCTCTGGGTACGGAAGACACATTGGTCAGCATTGAGGCTGTAAATTTGCTGTATGCGTTGGAAACGTGGGCCTTGAAATAGCAGCCAACTGTAGAGATCCTCTTGAGGGCGAATATCTAGTGGTTGAGATGGCAACTCCACTAATTGGGTAGTCAGATTTTTCGGACTACATAGAACAAATGTAGCAGAAAAATGACTAATATTGAAGCCAGTTTTCTCAGTTCTGATGGTAACAGACACTTTTTGGGGAGCATTTTTGGCTTCGCGCTCTAGCACTTCCGCATAAATTTCGATGTCTAAGCCTTTTTCTGGATCAACGACTATGGGACGCTCTAACCGAATATCTGCAATCTCCAGATTTGGCAAGGTGGTTTTACCCGTGACATAAGCCACTGCTTGCGCCATAGCCTCTAAGCCGAAAACCGTGGGAAATAGATATGAACCTTTATATAAATGATCCAGAAGGTAAGCATCTTGCTCTAAACTCAAATGCGCCCTTGCTACCATTTCCACACCAGGTTCGCACAACAATACCCGTTCTAAGAACTTTGACTCTTGAGGTGGTACACAGCGTTCGGGAAACCAAGTATCAAAGCCACTGGTTTCAAAGGCAGACAGGGCCTGCATGGGCGCAGCAACTACTACTCGTAAATCCGCAGGCTTGTGGGCAATTAAATGCAGGAATCTAGCTACACCTGCATCTTTGGGAATGGCTTTGATACCCATTTTATTCAAACTACGGACGCTACCCATCCGCGCCCCCATGCCAACTTCTTCCCAAACACTAAATGCCATAGAAACAACGGCAGTTTGTGGATGTTCTGCTTGGAAGCGGCGCAAAATTAGGTCTAAGACTTCATTGGAAAAGCCGTACCAAGCATTACGCTGCATACCAGTAATGCCAATCACGGAGGAGAAACCAGCAAACAGCTTGAGTGGTGTATTGGCAAATTCTGCACATAAGTTAAGAATGCCTTTGAGCTTCGGTTTGGTTTCATCAAATGCGGCTTCGACAGAGACTTGCTCAATTAGTCTCGGCCAATTCAGGGCAGCTCCATGAATGACTCCTGTAATCTCGCCTAAGTCTTGGCGGATTTGGCGGATGACGGCTCTTAAAGATTCGGGATCAGCAACATCACAACTGTAGCAAAGACAGGTTAATCCTGCTGCACTGAAACGTTCTAGCGTCCGCATCACTTCCGCATTTCCAGATCCAGCCGTATGTTTGTCTGGCAGTGGTGAACGACCAACCAACGCCATGCGTACCCCTGTTTTCTTAGCTAAAGCTAAAGCACATTCGGCTGTAATCCCCTTAGCGCCACCGGTGACAAGAATGACATCTTTAGCCGACCAAGTAATTTCTCGGTCTGTATATTCGGCTGGTTCTTGTACTTGCGGCCGGGGTACATAACGAGTCAGATGAGCATCGTAACCCGCAGCTAGATAGAAATGAGGTGTAGCTAGTTCTTGTGTCACGCATTTGGCAATTTTGCTGGGACTAAGTTGGGTAGAGAAGTCAATCACTCTCACCTTGAGATCGGGGCGTTCCAAATGCAAACTAGAG
>DATNQL010000189.1:0-6502 GCA_036704025.1 Stenomitos sp. | reverse complement strand
ACCCATCGTGCTTATAGTTCCTCCGTAACCTTTGTCACAGGTCACGAATCCGCCGGAAAGTATCGACCCCAAGTCAATTGGAGTGCGATCGCCCACGGCTCAGAAACAATTGTGATTTACATGGGGGTTCACAATTTACCTTACATCGTTACCGCACTTCGGGAGGCGGGATTAAGTGACCAGACGCCAGTCGCACTGATTCGCTGGGGAACACGACCGGATCAAGAAGAACTCTTTGGTCGCTTGGGAACGATTGTTGCCCAAGTAGAGGAGACTCAATTTGAAGCGCCTGCGATCGCTGTGATTGGGGATGTGGTTCAGCTACATCATGTTTTATCAGGGGTGGCACAGCCTAAAATCCAAAGTTAAGCAAAATTCAGTCCAAAAACCCTACGAATCTCATCTACAAGAGGCTTGTCGTTTAAATTTGACCTGGTTAGAGCGTATGACAGCAACCCTTGAACACATCACCTGATCTCTTAGCCCCATCGCTTTCTCTCGTACAATCGCTTAAGTAAGAGCGGGGGGCTGACAAAGTTATGATCAATCAGGTTTTAAATAGTCGTTATCGCATCGTTAGGGTTTTAGGCTCAGGGACTTCGGGACTCATTTATCTGGCGGCAGATATTCACCATCCCGATTTCCCGGTTTGTGTGATTCGGCAGTTAAAGCTGCCCAAGAAAAACTCGCTGGCCTTTACCCGTCTACGATTCCTAATCGAGCGGAAGCCAGATGTTTTGGAGCGGTTGGCGCAAAATCATCCGTCTTCCGAGATATTAGATTATTTTGTAGAAGACCAAAAATTCTATTTGGTAGAAGAATATGTTCCGGGTCATCCCTTAAACTCACAAACCGAATCCAGTTCTCTGCAATCGGAAGATCAAGGAGTTCTCCGGTTACAAGAAATGTTCAAAATGTTGGGTTCGACCCACCCGCCGACACAGAGACAATCACCCATACCCGCCACTCCCCCAGAGGCATCCAATACAGAAACGGACAGCGTACAGCCGCCACCCCATCCTGCCACTCCTCATCCTGAAAAACCTCCATTTCCGTTTCGGAAACTCCTCTGGCTGATTTTATCGGGGGGAGCCGTGTTAGGAGTCGTGGCGGGATTTTTGATCTTGCTTCAAAATCAAAATCAAACGAATGCTAAATCTTATTACAACCAGGGTATCGAAAAACTGAATAAAGAGGATCGTCGAGGAGCCATTCAGGATTTTGACGAAGCGATTCGCCTCAATCCAAACAATCCCTTAGCCTATGGCAACCGAGGTAATGCTCACTACGATTTAGGAGATTACAAAGCGGCTATTGAAGATTACACTCAGATGATTCGCCTTGAACCCAATAAAGCGAGTGCTTATTATAATCGGGGGCTTGCCCGTTACGATTTGCAAGATTGGCAAGGGGCACTGAAGGATTTGAACCAGTTAATTCAGCTACAGCCCAATGATGCTGATGCTTACTATAAACGGGGCATTACTTACTTTGAACTGAAAAACTATCGGGCGGCGATTGAAGACCTCAAT
Source organism: Stenomitos sp. (assembly GCA_036704025.1). Taxonomy (GTDB): domain Bacteria; phylum Cyanobacteriota; class Cyanobacteriia; order Cyanobacteriales; family Coleofasciculaceae; genus Allocoleopsis. The sequence continues at coordinate 4,970 of DATNQL010000189.1, read as the reverse complement.
CAGGTGATTCGACTCAATCCTAAAGAGGCAAAGGCTTACGTTTCCAGGGGACTAGCGCGTTCCGAGGCCGGTGAGCAACGGGAGGCGATGGAGGATTATACTAAAGCGCTGGAATTAGAACCGAAAAATGCGAAGGCTTATTACAGTCGAGGCAGAGCAAGATTTCTCTTGGGAGATTATGGAGGAGCGGTAGAAGATTACACCCAAGCCATTGAATCCGATCCCAAAAATGCGGCAGCTTATACCAATCGCTGTAGTGCACGGTTAAATTTAGGCGCGCATCAGGATGCGATCGTCGATTGTACCCAAGCCATTGCCCTCAATCCCAACAAGGACGAACCTTATAATAATCGGTGTATTGCTTACTTCAATCTGAAAGATTATCAAAATGCCCTCCAAGATTGTTCTCAAGCGATTCGATTCAACCCGAATAACGACACAGCTTATAGTAATCGAGGAGATATTCGCCGCAATTTAGGAGACAAGCAAGGCGCACTGGAAGATTACACTCAAGCCATTCGGTTAAATTCTAATAATAGTATTGCTTATAGTAATCGAGCGGATGCTCGTCGAGATTTGGGCGATCAACAAGGTGCGATCGCTGATTACACCGATGCAATTCGGCTGAATCCCAAAAATGCTTTTGCTTACTATGGTCGAGCCTTAACTCATGTAGCGGTAGGCAATAAATCAGAAGCGATCACCGATTTTCAGGAAGCTTCCAGACTCTTTTTAAATAATGGCAGGATTGGGGGTTATAACGATGCTCAGTTTCAGCTCAAAAAACTTCAAGGATAATGATCATCTCAAAAATTTACAACTTAAACCGTAATTTTAGGCAGAGGAGCTTCTTTTGTTCGATGAACCCTGAGATTTGAGAACTAGCGCCACTGGCTCATCGTTGGTGGTGCAATGACTGGTTTTTGTACAACTGAAAACCTTGAAGTTTGATGGAGTTCACCCGATTGTGCAGATAGGTAGAACAAAAACGTGATTGTGATGGATAACAGGATCTTTTCAAGCATTACCAACTCCTCCAAAAGCAGATGAATTACGGCTCAACTGCTTGTATGCTAAATATCTGCGATTTTTCGGAAACCACAGGTGATCAAAGGCTTTAAAAAAGGGTGATGATTATCGTTGAGTGAGGTGATAGCTGTCATAGACGCTGAGACTTTATTCCGACGTAGGGGAGTCTCCCGTATCCTCTTGAGGAGTATCCGCTGACCAGATGTGGGTTGAATCCTGCACGTCTTGAGGGGTATCCACTTCAGACCAGATGTGGGTTGAATCACGAGGATTTTGCCAGGGAGTATCCTCTGAGGAGGAAGAGTTAGTGCGTGGTTTATCCTTTACCTGAGAAAGGTTAGAGAAATCTGGAGGTAACTCTGCATTCAAGGTTTTGATCGCTTCTAATACCTCTGTCGCAGACTGATAGCGAGCACGGAAATTGTAACGAACCATTTTCTTGATAATGGCTGCCAATTGAGGGCTAACAGTTGCTTTATCTTCCCAAATGACTTCTCCAGTTGAGGGGCTAGATGGCAAGTGAGCCGGATGGGTTACAGTTAAGGCTTGAATCGCAATCATGCCCAGAGCATAAATATCACTATTGTATTTTGGATTACCTGCCGCTTGTTCGTTAGGCATATAACCTTTTGTGCCAATTCCTACCGTTAATCCCGTCTGTTGTTCACCCTCTGTTAGTTGAGTATTGAGTTCTTTAACCGCGCCAAAATCAATCAGAACTAACTTACCATCAGCTTGCCGCCGGATAATGTTGTCGGGTTTAATATCTCGGTGAATGACTCCATTAGAGTGAATAAATTTTAAAATAACTAAAACCTCTTGCAAAATCGAAATCACTTTGGCTTCCGATAGTGGCACTAGTATGGGCAACTCATTGGTAAGAGGGCGACCAACAACCAATTCTTGAACTAAACAAAATTCGACGCCTTCTTCAAAATGAGCGAGCAGTTGCGGGATTTGGTCATGTTTACCCAGCTTTTCTAAAATTTCGGCTTCTTTGATAAATAACCGTCGTGCAAGTTCCCACATTTTGGGATTATCGCTAGCAGGTCTAAGTACCTTAACAACACACCGAGGATTACCAGGCCGTTGGGTATCTTCTGCAATAAGGGTTTGACCAAATCCTCCTGAACCGAGTTGGTCGATGGTTTTGTAGCGCCCACCTAAAAGAGTGTTCAACATTTCGAGTTCCCTCTCTTCCAAGAGTCCTTCAAATTCGTCCGTCTGAGAGATCATTTCTCGAACGATGGGTGAGGAAGAGTATTGCTTGATGGTGCGACGAATTTTGAGTTGCTTGAAATAATCCCGAATCGAGCCAAGGGTGCCGTAAGAGAGGGATGAGAGCGCGATCGCTAATACTGGAACGCTGGTGGGTACAATGACACGACTATAAACGAACAAGGCGTAACTCATGCCCCCCCAGGCGCACACTGCCCCTGCGGCTAATCCGAGGCGCACGGGTAGGTTCTTGATTCTGGTGATTAAAAATCCCGCCCCAACCACCCCGATGAAGACGGACATCCCTCTGTGCCAAGGATTCGGCATGGCTTCCCCAATGGAACGTCCCTGTAGTAAGGTGGCGATCGCATGGGCATGGAGTTCCACTCCACTCATCAGTTGGGGATACAACAAGCTTTCGGAAAAAGGTGTGGGGTGAAAGTCTTGTAGTAAAGTGGCAGTTGGCCCAATTAAGACAATTTTGTCTTTGAAATACTGTCCCTTTTGGAGATAGCTATTCCAGTTACTGGGATCGAGGACATTCCAGAAGGGAATAATCTCGAAGCTATTGGCGGAACCATAGAAGAAAATTGTGTCGCCCTTCGGTTCAGGGTAAGAGAGTCTAGCCGCTTGTAAAATTGCCTCATCAAACGAGGGAACTGTGGCAACAATCTCAGCAAAGACTTTAGCCAGTTCGGGGTCTGAATATTGTTGCGCTACGATTTTGGGAAATTCTTTGGCGTGACGATGAATCCTGCCATTAGGCTCAATAAAGTAGTTAATTGAGCCAACAGACATCGGCTTCGTTTCTAGGAAAGAACCAGGCTGGAGGAGTTTAGTAGAATCACCTGTTCGAGTTTCATCTTCTTCATAACTGGCGGCTAGCGTGACTCGACCTGCATATTTTTGCAGTACCCGTTGCAATGCGGCATCATCTGCCTCACCGTAACTGCTAGGGAGATCCAAGACAATATCTAACGCGACAGTCTTGGCTCCAGCCGCCATGAGTCGATCAATCGCAATGGCATAAGCTTCTCGTTTCCAAGGCCAATTTCTGATCGTCTCCAAGTCCACAGCGCTTTTCGGATCGACTTGATACGACTTCTTCCATTGAGTCATCGAATCATCATCAATCGCTAAAATTACGATATTTTTTGGGGCTGGGACTGAACCTCGGAGTTGGAAGAACAACGTCTGGGCTTGCCGTTCCATCGATTGCACTAAACCCCCATTCAGAGCCGTTGCGAACGCGCCTGAGAGCGCCCAGACCCCAACCAACAGGTGACCCAACCCATTGGTCTTAAACCAGCGTTCAAACCCTGCGGACGTTGAAGTCCCTGTCTTTGTATGATGTTTTGTCCGCTGAGTTGGAGGAGAGGTTGGGTTAGGTTTCCAGAATTTCCACTTGGGATCGCTCGACATTTTTAGACATCCAAGCTGATGATACTCAACACTCTTCTACAGTTTGACTTATGTTCAGCGATCGTCAAGGCTAATCCGGAATGATCAGTTCTTTAATTTTAGTAAAAATAGGGGATGGGAATCCTTGTTTTTTTATCTTTTCCTAGAAATTATTAGACTCTTATGCTATGAATTTATCAGGTGCTATTTATTGTTGGATTCTAGAGCTAACAGAGACCTCCAACTCGCTTTGAATTAGCCTATTTTTTAAATTTTCTTTATTCATCTCGATTGATTATCTTTATGAAAGTATATCAGTTCATTTTGCTCTCACTAAGAATCATAAAGACAACGTTAAAAAATAAACACTATTTTTTAAAAAGCTAACCCACCTCATGAGTTTAGAACCTTGAAGCCATAAAGGAGTAAAGCTAATTTTCCACATCATTAGACTCGACGCGCAAGCAATTGACAATCGATAGGGTTTCACCTGTGTAGTCCTTAGGGTGCCATGATTACTGAAAATACAGAGTTGGGCGTAAAACAGCCATCAATTGTTAATGACTCCCTCCAAGAACTCAATGAATTAGGGATTCATTCAACGCAATCTAGCTTAGATCATGTCATTGAACTTTATGCGACTAACCTCACAGCACTAGAAGAATCTGCCCCTAACGCATCCTGCGAACAAATTCTCAAGGTTTTGGTGGCTCGTGATGCTGTTCGTACTGGTCTTAATGTAGAAGAAAAAGAGGTGATCAAAGAGTGTTTGATGACGCTGTTTGAGTTGGATAGTCGCCTAAAAAAACAAGAAGAGGTGATTGTCCAAGGAGTCAATTTAGCGGACTGGCGTACTAGTTTGAATCCACCACCTGATGCCTGGTGGTGGTACTTTCCCCCTCCTCTACATCAATGGGATCGGTATGATTGGCTGTGGAGTACCTTGGCTGTCACATGCACGACAGCATCGTTTAGTTTATTAACTGACATTGCTCCCCGCTTTTGGGCAGGTGGGCCAAGTACCGTGGGCGCTTTTGCCGTGATTGGGCCAAGCGTGTTAAGTCTGCTAGCGGGTGGGGGGGCACTGACTCAAGCAGGACGCACAGCCATAGAACATTTACTCGGTACCTTCAAGATTCCTAAACATTTCTGGCAGGAAGTGAGTTGTGGTGCATCCCTATTTGTTTTACTCAGTTTGGTCGGCTTTCGGCTTTCTTTGCCTCAGATTGCCGTTTGGTATAACCATCGCGGAGAACAACTTCAGTATCCCAAACCCACTGAACCCTTGAAGCTGAATCAATTAGCAAGTGCCGAGCAGTATT
>DATNQL010000188.1:0-11803 GCA_036704025.1 Stenomitos sp. | reverse complement strand
CTGTTTTTCTTCAGGTTTCAGCCTGACTATATATTTTTTATTCATTGACAGAGGTCTGGAATATTTGCGTTTTAGCGATCGCTCTCAATTAGGATACCCAGACCTCTTCAACTAGTCAAAGCTGGCTTGACAGCCCACTAGCCCCAATCCAGTTCCGGAGAGAGTGCTGACATTAGTGCCCCGGTAAAACGACTTAAACAGGTATGGTTGGTCTTCTGAGGGAATCCCGATCCCTTCGTCTTGAATCGTCAAAATGGCTTGGTGTCGGTCGGCATCGCCTGCAAGATTAAATCGGATTGTCGTGCCCTGAGGAGAATATTTAATCGCATTCGAGAGCAAATTATTGATAATGTACCGCAGCAGTTTTTCGTCCATCTCAGCCTTAGCCATCATAGAACCTGCGGCTTCAGACAGAGCTTTACCCTGACTTGTAAACACCAGATTGTGCAAGTTTCCGATGGTCAGTTGGAACTCTTGCACCCGTTCGCGACAGAATTGTTCTAAATTGACGGGAGCAGGGTTAAACTCCTGTTTTCCGGCTTCGATTTTGCTAATTGTGAGGACATCATTCACAAGCTGGGTCAGAAGATGGACAGAAGCTTGAATGCGACTGTAGTGCCTACGTCTTGTCTCTTCTGTCAGTTGCTCAATATAGCGTTCGAGTAACTCGGTAGACGATAAAATGGTCGCCAGTGGCGTGCGGTACTCATGGGAAACCGTTGCCACAAAACGAGATTTGAGTTCATTGAGTTCTCGTTCTGTTTCCAGAGCTTGATACAGTTCCTCTTCGGCTTGCTTGGAGTGGGTAATATCCTCCATGGTGGCTAGATGACGGAGCATATTTCCCTGTTCATCAAAGATGGTAATCGGCTGTAGCCGAGCCAAAAACCTCTCGCCATTTTTTCGGGTAAACCAGAGTTCAATCGATTCTTTCTGACCAGACATGGCTTGCTCGAATTCTTGATCAATCTGATCCAGGTCGGCTAAATCCCAGTAAGGATAAGGAGGAGTTTGACCGACAAGTTCTTCCACCCCATAACCACATATTTTCTCAAACGCTGGATTAACCAATAAAATTTCTCCTGATTCATCGGTTGAAATAATCCCAATCGGGGCATTTTGAATCAGGGTTGATAGCAACTCTTTTTCTCGAAATAAAGCGTCTTCAGTTTGTTGACACTCAGCCAGAAGCACCTGGGACGAACCAATGATGTGCGAAATCCGCCCATCGGCTTCCAGCATCGGTGACAGTGTGGTGATGAACGTGCAGCGTTCAGCCTCCGCCTCAAAGGATTCTTGATAATGAATGGGTTGGCGTTGCTCTAAACAGCGGCTGTAGTTCGTACAAAAGCGGTCAGCGATGTCTGAAGGCAGACAATCATGAGGGCATGACCCGACTAAGGTATTCAGGGGTACCGACAGCATCTTGACATAAGCCGGGTTAGCCATGACAAACCGGAAGGTGATGCTAGGTTCTGGGCTGTGGTCAAGCGTCTCGACCAACACCACAAAAATGCCCTTGGAGATAGTATCGAATACATTCTGTAACAGTGTCTCTCTGTCTGACATTGTGTTTCTGGTGTTGTTGTGACTTTTCCCAGCTTCCAACTAGCGTTTGACAATTAGCTTCTACCCAGAAGCTAATTGCTTTGCACCTCTGTTGGTAGGGGTTGCCCAATTTGAGGTTCGGTACCCGTCAGGATACGCTGAATATTGCTACGATGCCGGATGACGACATACAAGGCTGCCGCACTCCCAAACAGTTGGTAGGGTAGTGGGGCTGAAAAGAGAATCATCAGAATCGGAACTGCGATCGCCGCTGTAATAGAACCCAGGGAAACAATGCGGAACAGGGCTAGCACCACAGCAAATACCCCTAAGGCTCCTAATCCTACAGACCCAGACATGGCGAGTAAAACTCCTAAACCGGTTGCGACGGATTTCCCCCCGGTAAAGTTAATCCAAATTGACTTACTGTGTCCCAATAAGGCTCCAAAGGCCGCCGCCGCCACTAACCAAGGTTTCCAAGTGGCAGGCAGGGCTGGCGTCTGTACCAAGGCGTAGTAACCATTGACCAGAGCGATCGCACCGACTCCTTTGAGCGCATCAATGAGTAAAACCATCAGTGCAGGGCCTTTTCCCAGGGTTCTGAGTACATTCGTTGCCCCCGTAGAACCTGAACCTTGTGCCCGAATATCAACGCCCTTCAGTAGGCGTCCTGCCAGATAACCCGTGGGAATCGAGCCTAGCAAATAAGCCGCGATGAACAGTAACCCACAGATAGTCAACTCAATCGCCATATAACCTCCCTAATGAAGCTTTTCTTCTGACTCTAAGACTTACTCTACTCATCAATATTGGTAGAGAGGCATCTGTTGAGGATCGGGAGCAAAAGCCAACCACAGCGGAAATTGCAGCATGGAGAGATTAATCTGATCTTCTGTCTCATCAACAATAATTAGAGGGAGCTGCTTTTGAGCCAGCAACCGATCGGCTTTTTGCACCAAGACGGAGGCTTCCTCAAACAAAGTAATACCCTGTTCTGGGCCAAAATCTCCTCTGGAGATCCCCAGACAATCCTGCAATCCTCGACGCCATTCTCCCAGTCGTTCGGGCGTGTTGGCAAGGATGAGAGTACGCTGGCGATTGCCGTATAGCGTATGCAACACAGAAATGATTGCGGAGGCAATCAAATTATTTTGTAAGCGACTGCCCATGGTTTTGAGTGCCCCCCGACCCCCTTGGGTAAAAAACCAATTGGAGACGCGTTCCGCGTGAATGGGTTCAAAGGTGCGACGTAGTTGCCAGGGAGGGCCATAATAATCGGGCAGCGATCGGTATTGATCTAGGATGTTCCGAATCTGTTTGATTTGTTCTTGAAATCCCTGTTCAGCAAATTTAGGTGTTGGAACCTTGTCGGGTTGCGGATACTCTTCCCGAACAGATCTAGGGGGTTCTGAAGGCGGGGACAGTTCCAATTGCTCTGCGGCACTCGCTAAGTCTTGTAAACTTCCTACCAAATAATCTTTAAAGCCTTGCACCCGAATCGCTAACTCTTGAGAAACACCCGCAAATGTGGTTCGCATTTCAGTCCGAATACGTTCTCGGCGGCGTTCGAGCTGCTCAATGGAAATTTGCAGCGCCTGTTTCCGTTGTTCTAGCTCTTGCACACCCTCTTGTACCATCTGTTCCACAGCGGCTTGAGTTTTTGTCAACTGCTCAGACAGAAGTTGAACCTGAGTTTCTTGTAAAACAGCAATTTTTTGCCTCAACTCTTGCTCTTGGCGTTGAAGGTCAGTCACCGTTTGAGTTAAATGAGTCACCATCCGTTGCTCTAAAGGCTGTTCGGGTTCAGAGGTTTGATTTTGTGCCTCTCGGTTGATCAATTTCCCGGCTTTGTCAGACACCCCTGCATCGGAGGACATCAACAGATCGAGCCGAGGCCGATCATCAGCTAGCTTTGCCACTACTTCATCTTGAGAAATTAGCGGCTCTAGTTCCTCCAAGGCTTCAGCTTCTACTTCTGACTGTTGCTCCTCAACGGCTTCAACAGCTAGCTGTTTTCCAGGCTCTTGTTCGGGCGTTTGTGTTTCGTCTGAATTCATTTAATGACTAATACTTAACAACTAGCAACTGACTCAAATTTTTGGGCAGCGTTGCTCCAGGCAAGTTTTCAACATTTTGGGGTCAAACAGAATCGGCAAGAAGTGGATACTTTTGACTTCTTTGAAGTAAAACAAAATGGGTACCGATGACCAAAAAATCCGCCAATTTTGCCATTCCTGATAGGGAAAACGCCGAATCATGGTCTCCGATCGATAAATATCCAACGCTGTTTCGGTAAATTGCAGACGGATTGTTGCGGCCTGAAACAATAGGAAAAGCCCAAAAAGAGCAATGACTAAACTCGCCCAGATTTGGATCAGCAACAAGGGTACGGCGGCAACGATTAAGACCAAAGGCAGTGTGTAACTAGGGGATAGTTCAACCGTCTGGGTTGAGAGAGGAGAAGACGTAACAGAAGTCACTTGGTTTAAATCCCGTTATCATAAACGTCTTTAATATCTTTAATTATTCTAAAGCGTCTCTACCCCTTGCCGATGGCTACAACGATTGGACTTCTGGCAAATGTTTAAATTCTCTCCTAGAGTACGACTCGCTGTGGGAGCAATTCTCCGAAATGGCCACAAAAATCCTGCTCCCTCCCTATTGCAGGGAGGGATGAGAAGGGGTTCTTTTGATTTTTTCGGGAGGTTTATGGTGAGTCGCAATTTTAGGTTATACCCAGTTAGATTTTGACAGTAAGACGCAGAGAATGGGCGGCTCTGTCACCCGATTAACCTCCACCAATCACCGCGCTACCCGTACCTTGAAACATAAGCCAGGATAAGAAAAAGTTGCAAATAAAGATGGCTAATAGGGCCGTGACGACGGCTGTGGTGGTGGATTGACCGACGCCTTTCGCTCCGCCGGTGGTGGTTAACCCCCAACTACAACCAATAATGGCAATCAGCCCCCCAAACACCACAGCTTTAATCGCCGCACTGACCAAATCCCAAACTTTCAAGAAATTACGCGCCGAATCCAGAAACACATCCTGGGAAATCCCATACAGACTCTCTGCAATCAGGACTCCACCTCCCATGCCCAGAATAATGGCGAGAATCGTCAAAATGGGCAGCATCAGGCAGCAAGCAATGACCCGAGGAATCACCAGGTAATCAATAGGGTCAGTTTTGAGCATATAAAGGGCATCAATCTGCTCTGTCACTCGCATGGTGCCAATTTCAGCCGCAAAGGCTGAACCCACTCGCCCAGCCAAAATTACAGCCGTGAGTACGGGAGCCAGTTCCCGACTCAACGCCAGTGCCAAAACGCCTCCAACGGCACTGGTGGCCCCAAAGTTGATGAATTCTCGCGTCACCTGAATGGTAAACACTGCGCCGATAAAACCGGCTGTAATCATGGCGATGGTTAATGAAGCTGGACCGACTAAGGCCATTTGCTCGAGGGTGTTCCGCCGATGGATCTTGCCCGCTAGGAGATGCAGCATCACTTGCCCACCCAAGAAAATCGCTTCCAGCAAGCGCCGTGTCCACAACCCTAAGCTGGAGCTCGTCATTTCACTCATGGTCATTCGCCCATCACGGGTTGCAGGTTAACAGATTAGAATCGGCAACGTTCTAACCTTATTTGCCACCATTGGATTCTACCCGGAAGCGCTCCACTGAAGTTAGGAGGTCTCGCGCCACACCCACCAGATTTTGGAGGGCACCCGATACCCGCTGGGCTTCTTGGGAGGTTTCTTGAGCCGTCAACTCTACCGATTGCATCACTTGGGCAACCGCACGGGAGGTTTCTGTCTGTTCGACAGTATCAGCGGCGATGGAACGCACCAAGGCATCAATACGATTGGAGACTTGAACAATGTCTTCAAGTGATCGCTTCGCTTGTTCAGCCCGTTTGGTGCCATCAATCACCTGTTGGGTACCTTCTTCCATGGCGGTCATCACGGAGCCGGTTTCACTCTGGATTTGCAGCACGATTTGCTCAATTTCTTTGAGTGCCTTTGCCGACCGATCCGCGAGCTGTCGTACCTCATCCGCCACAATGGCAAAGCCGCGACCGGCTTCCCCAGCTCTTGCCGCTTCAATACTGGCATTGAGAGCCAGCAAATTGGTGCGAGAGGCAATTTGAGAAATCAGCGCCACAATCTTGGAAATTTCCTGAGACGATTCGGCTAGTCTCTTGACTTTCCTCGTGCTTTCTGCCACCGTTTCGCGAATTTGTAAAATTCCGGCAACAGTGCGTTCTACGGCTTCGCCCCCTTTCACCGCCGTTTCTGAGGCGGTGCGGGCAACGTCCTCGGCTTCTCTTGCCGCCTCGGCCACCCGCTGAATGGAATCGGTCATGATCTGCACGGAATTAAGCGTAACCGCCAGTTCTTCCGCTTGTCGCAAGGCATCGGATGACAAACTTCGGGCAAACGTTTCAGCATCTGCCGAACCCCGGTTGACCTGCTTCGCCGCCTGCGACACCTGTTGTACAATTTCCCGCAGATTTTGAATGGTCAAGTTAAAGGAGTCGGCGACGGCACCTAAAACATCGGCGGTCACTTCCGCTTGTACGGTTAGGTCACCTCGCGCCGCGCCTTCCACATCATCCAACAACCGAATCACCTGACGTTGTAGGTCTTCTTTCGCCTGCTCTTGTTCTTCCGCTTTTCGCTGCGCTTCGCTCATACTGGTCAGGATCACCCGTGACATCTGATTAAAACTCGTCGCGAGCTGACCAAATTCGTCCTCGGAGTAAACCGTGGCGGTCACATTTAAATTTCCCTGAGAAACGGCCTCAAATTGAGATTGCAGCTCCGTCGTTGACCGTTTAATCTGCTTTTCCGTCACTCGACCCAGAAGCAAGGTCGTACCAAAACTGGCGACCCCAGCCACCAAGCTCATGGCCCAGCCAGTACTCTTAAGCCGTGAAATCACGGCCTCTTGATTAGGACCTGGAGCTGTACTCGCCGCAATGTTACTCACAAGGGCCACTGCTACGGCTGAGACAGTCCCTGTGATCACAGCGGTCCACAACTGCTTGCGGTTGAGTGAAGCATTTTCAAAAAAGCCCAACCAACCCTGCTCTACATGGACAATGGGTTCGTTGTCGGCTTCTTTGGTTTGGTTAAAGATGGGAATTTGTTCAGCAGGATTATTGATGCTAAACATCTCGTCTTCGCCACCGGACGAACGATAGCCCGAACGAGAGGTTTCCATCTCACCCCCCTCACTTAACCCTAGTCCAGCCGTAGCCCCTAGCACGGCTCCACTGTTGCTCAAAATATCAAAATCCGCGTCGTCAGCCCCTTCCGCCGACATATCGTCTTGCACGCCGAGAGAGAAATCAGGGATTGACCCTAAATCGTCGTCAAATACGTCGAATTCATCCAAAAAGCCTTCTCTGGCACTAGGGCGAGACTCAATTCCCGTAATGGTTTCTTCCTCGGCTTCAGTGCCTTCATCCATGACGAACGTTTGATTCCCAAAGGCTTCGTCAAAGGTGTCAAAGTCAAAGTGGTCTGAAGAGTTGAAACCATTCTGGTCATAGGCTGAGTCAAACGTCGGCTCATCTTGAAGGGAATGGTCTTCTGATAAAGATTCCGCTGCATTCAAGCGTCGCTCACTCAGGTATCCCAACTCGTCTCGATCAATGGCGAAGGTATTATCCAGATCCTCCGATCCCATCAATAGCGTTTCGTCCTCAAAAACCGGGTACCCTGAGTTAAATGGCTCACCGATGTCTTCGTCCCTGTAAGTTTCCCTCTCTTCCTCCGGAAAGTCCACATCAAATTGAGAGGATGGAGCAAAGCCAGGAGAGAAATCGTCCTCAGTCTGTGCATCCTCAAATTCGTCATTCCCAGGAATGACAAAAGTCATACCGGTTTCATCGGCACCCGGATCTGAGAAAAACTCTTCGGGAGTATCTTCTAAACCCGCGCTACCAAACACGCTATCATCCAATTCAAAGCCACTGGTGCTGGGTTCAAAGGTGTCCAGGTTGTCACTGTCGTCCCCAAAATCAGACGAAAAAGCAAATGGCGTTTCACTGGTATGACCCGGTTCTGGGGTCTGTTCATCATGAATCCCTGACCGTCCAAAGGGATTGTCAAAGGGTGACTCTGACCTGGAGGTGAACGTCTCACTGCCCACGTCATCAAAATCTAGACTGCCCAGGTCGAATCCACTCGATACATCGTCTTCGGCTGCCAAATGAGACCAGCTATCAAAGTTAGCGGCGCTACCCAATTCGTCTGTCTCGCCGAGATCGCCATAACTGATCTCGAAATCATCTGATGATGATGTTGTGGTTGCCCCTCCGGAGTCTGCTCCATTCATCAACTGATGGGCATATTCCAGACCATTATTAGCATATTCAATAAAATCGGGTTCAGAAGTCAGGGTCAGTACCGTCTCATACTGTTGGCGCGCCACATCGTACTGCTGTAGTCCATAGCAGTAAATATGACCAAGTAGAAGACGTACACTGGGATTTTCCGGGAAATCCTCTACCAATCGGTCACATATGGTGGCGGCCTCTTGGTAATTGCCCTGCATATAAGCCTTTTCGGCTTGTCCATATTCCTGCGCGAAATCCGTACCTGATGCCATTTGCCTCCTCCCGCTGCTCAATAGGAAAAAGGAAAAAGTCAAAGGCCAAGCCTTTTTCCTTGATGGAACTTTTTCCTTTTACTTAACTCAATGTCATGCTGCCCACCGTGCTGATCGTAGAATTGCCACCTGATCTAGAAGTCGTAAATATTGATTAGATTCTTTATCTAACGCCCATTCACCCCGTAAGAAAGGTGCCATACTATCTGGAACATTCGTCGGCATCTGCAACTGTTCGAGATCCAACCAGTCCATTTCTCCAATCCGGTCAATTGCCAACCCTAGCATGGTGTCCTGGTCTTCGACAGCAATGACAGGAATTTCCGGTCGGTCTGTATTCAAAAGCATCGTATCCCCCAGAAATTGACCGAGATCGGAAACCCAAATCACTCGCCCCCGAATATTAATTGTGCCCAATAGTAACGGGGAAGCATTAGGAATAGCTGTAATCCGATCCGGTGCCTGAGAAATCACTTCTTTGATGCCAGTGGCAGGTAAGGCAAATTCATTACCCGAAGGCACGAAAAACCTTAGATGTAACTCACCTTCAGGGCTTTCAAGTTCTTGAAATTCTGGGGCTTGATCTTGGCCACTGCCTGTTAAAAAGTCTGGATTACCAACCATTCTCTCGAATACCTATAAACTTATCCTCTAAGTAGCTGTTTCACCGTTCCAATTAACTCTGTGGGTTGGAAGGGCTTGGCAATGTAAGCGTCTGCACCCTGTTTCATGCCCCAATAGCGGTCAAATTCTTCGCCTTTTGAAGAACACATGACGACGGGCACATTCTGAGTTTTGGGGTCGGCTTTCAGACGGCGGCAAACTTCGTAACCGTTCATGCGAGGCATGACAATATCCAGTACCACCACATCAGGGCTAGAGCGCTGAATTTGTTCCAATGCTTCTACACCATCACTGGCTACAGTGACCGTCAACCCACTTCCTTTAAGGAGGTCTGAGATCATCTGTCGTTGGGCAAGGCTGTCTTCTACAACCAGAACTGTACTCATAGCTCCCTACTTGACGAAAGGCGGTAACCGGAGTGAATGGGCATGAACCCCTGGACTTCAGGCTGAAACCTGATAATGATTAAAGTATCCCTCATCATCCTTTAATCACTGAGTAAGATTTTTAAAATTTAGGCTTGTTCTTTTGATTGTGGCAGCTACGGATGAAGATGAGGGCAATGGCACTCTGTTTGGGGTGGCTCCCTACCGGTTGATCCAGCCCTCAAGGTATCCCTTGCCTGATCTTCACGCCGATGCTGGCTTGGTGATATCTGTCGGTTCTATCTCCTGGTCTAATCCAACGGGACTTGAATGTTCATCTTGACTTTTTTTTATATCAACCCAACCAATATATTTCTCCAATAACATCAACAGTTCACTTGCGCCAAATGGCTTAGTCAAGTAATCTGTTGACCCTACCATTCGCGCTCTAACGCGGTCAATAAACCCATCTTTACCGGTCAGCATAATAATCGGGGTTTGCCGAAAAGCGGTGGATTGTCGCAGCATTCCACAAATTTCGTATCCATCCAGTTCTGGCATCGCCAAATCACACAGGATGAGATCCGGTTTACTCTGAAACACAAGGGTCAGAGCCTGTACAGGGTCTCGAATCGCTGTGACTTCATACCCCTTCGCTTGCAGGATATACTCAACTGTCTTGCCAATCGCCATGTCATCATCAATACAGACAATTCGAGGAACTTGGGGGATGCCTTTCGATTCTCCGTCCCAGGGAGGAGTCGTTGCCTCCTGAGCGGCGGCACTCACCAGTTGCACCCAACCCTTTCGTACATAAGGATAAATCGCCTTGGCAACGGTGAGAATGTCGCGATTGAGATAGCGGGAAAGTTGGCGCAAGGATGTTTTGCCATCAGCCCACTGTCTCAATGTTCTAAAGGCGTTTTCTGGCAGGGCTGCACGTAACTGTACGGGGTCTGTAATCACCGGACACTGATTTGGAGACTGAATATGGGGATGAAATTGCTTCCACTCCTGCACCTGCTTCATGATCTTGGTGACTAGAGGGGCAATCTCTAGGGTGGTGAGTTGGGGCGCTAAGGCCGGACTGACTTCAAAGACAAAATAGCCATTGTGTAGGCTCAAGAGGTCAAATAGGGTTTCGCGGATCATGCTTTGAATAATGCTCCGCCCTTGCGCTGGTGTCAAAATATGTTTTTCCAGCAAAGCCCACAGATAGCC
The DNA here is from genome assembly GCA_036704025.1 of Stenomitos sp. Classification (GTDB taxonomy): domain Bacteria; phylum Cyanobacteriota; class Cyanobacteriia; order Cyanobacteriales; family Coleofasciculaceae; genus Allocoleopsis. The sequence continues at coordinate 1,428 of DATNQL010000188.1, read as the reverse complement.
ATATTCGGGTGCATTGATCGCATCAATGGACGGCAGTTCTAGATGATCCAGGGCTGTGTTGGCTTTATATCGACGCAAATAGTCGCGCAGACGCGATAAACTTCTTTCGCTATCGGAAGCATAGGCAATCTTACCGTTGAGGAAGAAGACAAACCAAAACGGCCCTGCTCTTCTTCTGGGCTTAGTCTCCTGGTAAGGGCGTCCGAAGGCAAAGGGTTTGCTACTCAGATCGCCACCCGTGTTATTAATGGGGAAGCTGTACGCTTCAACCAACAGCTCACCTGTTCGCTGACCGAGTTCGATGAGCTGTAGGATGCTGCGGATATCAATTTCATTCAACGTTCCCTGCATTTAACGAAAGCGTACTCCTAAAAACCTTGGATGAATGAGAATTTTTCTACCCGTCCTTTTGTCCAGGATGCCTATATCCGGCTGCTGATCCATGAAACTTTGACAATTTGGGTAGGGTGAGCCACCACGCTTTCTTTCAAGGGTGCGGCTATTTCTCAACCCCTATATCTAAGAGAGCGCTCTCTGTGTAGATAGCATCTGTTCGCCACAGGACTGCTTCGTGATGACTATTTCTGATTGGATTTTCATGCTGCCTCGCTCAAACACCCAGAAGGAGACTGTATCAAATAAAAGAACTCGTTAGCTGCTTTCTCGAATGAACGAGGAGCAACGGGGGAGCAGTAAATCTAATTTTCTACTGCTACTTCTTTCTACAGCAATGCTAAACTTTAAATCTAACCTGGCTAAATAGCCAAGCGCCGATTACCCACCACTCTAGTTTTAGACGTACAACCCCGAACTTTCTATATATTTAGTATAATTGAAGATTTGACGTTGCGGATAATGCCCACCTTTGACTATCGGTTGTGTCCATCTTACCGACGGCTGATTTTTCCGAGAATTGGCGAAAGGAGGATGACTTCTTGGCTGTCTAGGGTTTAAAGTGTTTTTTTAGGCGGAGTAACCACAGGTTAGGATAAAGGTTATAGACCCGAATTAAGGGTATTAACTGAATATGGGTTCGGCTCAAGAAATGGAGGGGAGCTGTGTTAAGATTCCCTAAAAATAGCGTTTCTAGCTAGGAGGTCACCAAAGGAAAAGCTGTTTTTAGCTAAATAATAGTTATTCATACCATTTTATAATTAATTGAAATAAATGCAAAATTGTAAAGAGAGAGTTGCTCAGTTAACCGTGAAGATTCTTTCTTGTTTTAGTCATGTGGTCTTCTCATAACTGAGTTTAATGAGGCTAAATGGCGTCAAACTTAGATTTAGTTTAGTCAAAAATTGGGCACAACAGACGTAAAGAGGACCATCAGTGTGCTGTATCTAGCAGAAGTACAAAAGCAGAAAGGTGGCGGGATACTGGGCGGCGGCGGGAAGACCGCACTCAAACTGCTGGCTTGTCAGCGAACTG
>DATNQL010000187.1:0-2666 GCA_036704025.1 Stenomitos sp. | reverse complement strand
GTGGATGAAAATTCATTGACGACTTTTAGCCGTCCTCGGCATACTGCATGTAGCAGTCGGTCGATTAACTCTCGATCTTCGTCAGTGAGTGACTCTTCTAACAGAGCTGCCATCAACCCATAGCGGTCTGCCAGAGTAATTTTTCCAGAGTAACTGACTTGAGCGAATAATTCAGGTAGGGCATTCGGTAGGAGAGAAACTGGGTTTAACATCAACAGTAACAACGATGCAACATCTCCGAAGATACTTGCTCCTGATACCAGAAGAGAACAGCAAAATCCCCTAAATCCGAATATCGGGTTACTGAAAAATCTCCGTAATTTCTCGGAATGTCTCTGGCGCAATTCCTTAAAGAAGAGAGTAGGGAAGGGTTAGGTGATACATAGGTACCAGAAAACAGACCTTACCTGAGAGAGTGACTCTTGTCCACCATGCTCTGCTCAAAGCTAAAGACAAAGTGGAAAAACCCTTTCCAGGAGAGGAAACTTAATAATGACGAATAGGTTGCATCTATGGATACAAGGAAATTAAGTATGGGCATCGAAATTTTTTACTGTAACCAAATCCCCATGTTTGACTTAGCAGAACTCGATTGGCTCATACAAACTCCTGTTCGGGACTGGGAACTCGAAGAAGAATTAGGTCAGGAGGTTTGGAGGGTAGAATACGATGCCGAACATCCCGACATGCAATATCATAATCGCGACGAAACCTGTCTCCGCGTAGGTTTTATCGGCGTAATTTTTGAAGATGAGGCGACATTAGATGACCGTTGTGCAATCTTTCCTAGTTATTGCATCACCTTACTTCCTTCGGAGTTGACCTATCCTCAAAATAGCTTAGTGCAAGAAGGCAGAAGATAGGAGGCTCCAAGGCAGAAGGGAAGACAGTTTCTAGAGTAAGCTTGTTGGCATTCTTGAACTGGTGGGTTATTTCTGCCACGCTGCACTTAGTGTCTTAGCTAAATTGACTAAGGTCAGTTTACCAACTCAACCATGACATGATGCAGAGGGCTACTTTTAAAGGAATTTAACGGGTAAAAACGCTAAATTGAACTTCAGCCAATACGCCCTAGCTGGTTTTACCACCCTTCGGCTAGAAGGGAATATCATCTAAATCTTGTGGGCTATCTGGAATTGAAGGGGTTGAAGTGCGAATAGTCGGAGTTTCATAGGTTGGCTCCGTCGCGGAAGAACTGTACTCTCTCTCGAACTCGCTAGTACTAGACATCGGCGCTGATGGTCGAGGTGACCTTAAAGGTACCACCACATTATTCGATTTGGCAGAAGAAACAGGTGCTGGAGCCTCAGCGGGTGTTGCCGATACGGCGACATGAGGTTCAAATAACGTATCAGCCCCTAGCTTGTAGATGCGGGAGACGGTTAATTCCGCTCGTTTTTCCTTAAACCCTTCGGGTCGCTCAACGGTATTCATACCCAACCGACCTTCGATGACGACGCGATCGCCCACGGTATAGTTTTCCTTAATAGAATTAGCCAAATTTCCCCAACCGACCACTCTTAAACGTGCAGGGGGGTCTTCAGCCCGTTGACTGGGAAACTCGACCAGCATCTGGGCGATAGGCGTTTGGCTATCAGCCGTGTAACGCAGCTCTGGATCTTGAATGATTTGTGCCATCAAGATGCAGCTATTCATCGTAAAATCCTCCTTGGGCGCTCTGGGTGATTGACCGGCTAAGCGAGAAGTCTGACATGGCTTTCTGAGTTGCGCTGATTGCTACGCACTCAGTGGTCAGCCGTAAACCGTCTCTCCCTTAATGTACAAGTACCAGGTCAAAAAAATAAAAGGAGCCTGCGACATGTTTCAGCCTCCTCCTCATCCATCATAGAACAAGCGTACCAAAGGTGTTGAGTAAGTGAGGGAATTGGGAACTGGGAAAGTGAAAAAGAGTTGATGACCAGGGTTACTCTTGCTTGCTTTCCAGATTGATCCTTCAGTCTTCTGCCCAATTCCCTTGTGTGTCAGGCATCCCATCACCCTGAGGGCGACAGGATAACCCATGGGATCAACCGTTCTATGAGGTCATCGCTTCAACTTTGGGCGGTTCTACCACACCCTGCTCGTGTTCCACAAAGTCTTGAACATAATTACGATATTTCCTCAAACTGTCATCGACCCAATCTCGGTCATCGCTGTTGGCAAAGATGTGTACCAGAGGTTCGCCAGCATCCGGTAAAATCAACACCCAACTGTCCGTTTGGTGGTTGACAATTTTCACCCCATCGACTAGTTCTAAGTTCTCATTGGGATGAGTTTCCACCAGATGGCGCATGAGGGAACCTTTCACCGTCCAAGGGCAGCGCACGGTGTAGGTTCTGTGACAAACACGAGGGAGATCGGTACGAATTTGACCGAGCGATCGCTCCTGTATCGTTAGCATCTCAATCAGCTTAGCCATACAGAACATCGCATCAAAACCGGGATGGAGATGAGGGAAAATAAAACCCATTTCTCCACTACCGCCCAACACGACATTCGGATTGGCTTGAGAGGCTTCCATCAAAGCTGTTGGATTCGCTTTAGTCCGAATCACTTTGCCATCATGGCGTCGGGCAATTTGTTCAACAGCACTCGATGCTTGTACGGGTACCACCACTGTACCTCTGGGATTCGCGGTGAGCATGACGTTCACCATCAGTGCGGTT
>DATNQL010000186.1:0-2951 GCA_036704025.1 Stenomitos sp. | reverse complement strand
TCATAATTTCGCTCAGGAAGGTGTAAGCTTCTTCCCATGCTTCTCGTACTGGCGCAGTAAACTCTACACCTAATCCTTGCGCCAAAGTCCACAGCAATGCCTGACCTACGGTATTGTAGTATTCAGCCTTGACCCCATAGTCTGCATGACGACGACCCAAATCTTGAACGGCTGGGATAATCTTCTCTGGCTGACGCAAACCATCGACGGCGAGAGCAAGCGTAGCCATTAGCTTACGTTCTTGCTGTTTCATATCCCCTGTAAATAGAGAACGAAAAGAAGGTTGTAATTCAAACAGTCGTTGGTAGAATAGTTCGGCAGCTTTATCGGCAATGGGTTTGACTTTAGCAAAGGATGACTGTACTAATTCCACCTGAGTTAGAGCTAACTTCTTGGTAGTTACCAGCGTCCAGGTTTCGACTTCTCCCAAACCTTGAATGTTCACGACTGGGTTTTGGATGAACGTGTAGCTATCTGCTATCCGTTCGTAGATACCCCGAGTTACTAAAATATGGTTCAAATCGGCTTTGCTCTGGAGACTGCTTGCTATATAGGCTGTTTCTCCCCAAATGCCGTACCTAAATCTCTCTGTGCCGACTACCCCGGCTGTCACAGGTCCTGCATGAATGCTGATGCGTAACGCCAAGGCAGAATTATGCTTAACATTCAGACGCTGGATGATGTCTAACATAGCTAGGGCAAATTCAACGGTTCGCTTGCTGTGGTCGAATCTAGCTTGGGTAAGTCCGCATACTGCCATATAACTGGTACTCAGCGAGTTCTGCCGTTCCAACCCGTAGCGTTCTGCTACTAAGTCAAATTCATCAAATAGCTCAGTGAGCAATTCTGCCATCTGCTGCGGTGACAGGCGTTTGTTCAACTCCGAAAGACCAGCTACATGAGCATTGAGGATGGTGACTTGCTTGATGTTGTCGGCAATGGTCGCCTCTCCTTGTTTCCTGCGTTCGGCGATCGCCCAGGGTAGGATATTCTGTAAAAGACTATCGCTCTCCTGCTTCTTGGTTTCCAGCTCTTGTTCAGTTTGGCGTAATTTGTTCGCCACCTCTTTGAACTCTGTTGCTAATTCCCCAAACTCGTCTTGCGACTTGAGTTCAACCTCTCCATCCAGTTCCCCAGCCGCCAGTTTCCGGGCGTTTTCCGTCAAATGGCGCAGGGGAGAGGTAAAAATCTTTGCCGCAACTGCCGCTAAAAACGCTGTCCCCAGTAGGAAAAGCGCTGCCGCAATCAGCAAAATGACCTGTAACACGTAAAGCGGACGATAGGCTTCTCCCACCTCCATCTCTGCCAGAATCGCCCAATTTAACCCGTTCAACTTCAACGGAGAGTAGGAACTCAATACCTCTGTTCCTCGATAGTTGCGGTCTAACATCATGCCTTGTTTCCCAGCTAAGGCAGCCTGGGCGGCTGGTGAGTTGATTTTCTGTAAGCCAATAGTAGTGTTGAAGACCTCCATCAGTTGCAGAGTTCTTGGGTCAGTTCCGGTGTAACGAACCGCGTTTTGATATTTCTTGGGGTCTTCAACCCACAAACGGGATGTCGAACGCATGAGGGAATCGGGTCCGACTAAATAAGCTTCCCCCGTTTTCTGCAAACCACCGCCTTGCCAATTATTATTCCGGCTAATAGCCTGGTCGATCTTTTTAATGGGAATTTGCACGGCTAAGATACCAACCAAATTAGAACCGCTATAAATGGGCGTTGCTAGGAAAGCGGCTGGAGCATTATAAGAGGGGCGGTAGGGTTTGAAATCAGCAACCTGAATGTTACCTTGTGTCGGATTTGACTGAACTGCCTGCACCACATCCGCTAGTGCACTCTCGGAGTACAAACCCTGTAGTCTACTGGTCGCAAAATCTGTTTCTTTAAAATAGGAATAGACGATATCCCCGGTTTTAGGGTTAATCAAAAATAAATCGTAATAACCGAATTTTTCGATAATTCCTGCAAAGAATTTCTGATATTTGGCATGAACTCGGCTGTAATCACTGCCATCACCAGCATCGAGGAGCTTGTCTTTTTGACCCACTGGATTGGGATTAGCAGCAATGTATTGATACTGGAGATAGCGAGCTGCTTGTCCGGTGGGAATATAGACGCTGGGGTTCAGGGTTTCAGGGAATAGATTCTTTTGCAACCGAGGGAAAAATTGCTCGGTGTAGTAAGCATTCAACGCTGTATCCCATTCGGGAGGAATCACGTTGCGCTCCAGGTTGCGGAAACCCCCATTCAACTCCACCATCGCTTTAACAACGTTGCCGTCTGCTGCCAGCATCCCCACTTGGTTGTTTAAGTTTTCAAAGTACGACTCAAACTGCTCGGCTTTGGTGCTGCTTATCCCTGCAAGTTGCTCAGCGATTTTGTTTCTCAAGGTGGCTTGTGTTTGATACCAACCAATTCCGCTCACGACTACTACAGAACCGAGGCTAACTCCGATGAGTAATGCTTGGAGCTTGGATTGAATTGTCCAGTCGCCCAGTTTTAGATTAATGAGGGAAACATTACGGAATTTATGCAAGCGATTTTGGGAATTTAACATCTTTTTGATTAATTTTGATAGTGAATACTTAACCGATGACTTACAGCAGAGTGTCGAATTACCTCTTCACTCAAGTTTCCCTTTGCATCAACCAGAGTCCGGTCTTTATTTAAGCCTAATCCTTGAGTCAGACCATAAATGGCTTGACCCTTTTTAGCGGCAAGCAGCAGCAATTCATGCGCGGTTTGAAGTCGTTTTAAAGCTGCATCACTAAGGCTTACTTTGGCACGGTTTTTCGCGATTTGTACAACATCTGAGGGGGTTAATTTATTGCCATTAAGAACTAAGGTTTGTACTCGCTGGGTTGATTGGGCGACTTCTTGAGTAGCTTTCTTAAAAGTGTAAAAATCTTGGGCAACCCGTTCAGAAGCTTTTACCTGTCCACTCAATAGAC
>DATNQL010000185.1:0-5918 GCA_036704025.1 Stenomitos sp. | reverse complement strand
GGTCACCCCCCTTGAGTCGCACCACCACCGCATTGGACTGCGCTTTTTCAATCAATAACTGAGTTGTCTCTTCCTGAAACTTAGAGTGACGCCCCTTGCGCTTCCCCGCATCAATCTTTTCAGCTTGGGGATTAATCATCGCTAAAATAGGGGGACTCACCAGAGCGTCATAAATCACCACATCCGCACACTCCAACAATCCCTTTCCTTTGAGGGTCATCAAACCAGGGTCTCCTGGCCCTGCACCCACTAAATAAACCTTACCCAAAACTCTGTTCCCCTTTCCCTGCATGTTCTCTGTGACTTTGTGGTTCATGGCTCAATTAAATCCACAATCAAATTTGCTAAGTGATCACTCGCACCTATCGGTTCGCCCAGACTCAGCCGTATTGTAGGAAACTCAGTTTGTAACAGATTGAGCTTTTGGGCGATCGCATCCGTAATTCCCCCTGGAAAAAGAAAGTAAGGCAAAATCCCAATTCTCTGGTGACCCCTTGCCACCAAAACTTGAATCTGCTCCTCCAGCGTAGGCGGGACCGACCAGTAAGCGGTCACGGCCCCCAATTCTTGTGCCATAGCCTCCACAGGCTGATTCCCACCCACTCGTCGGCTCCCATGAGATAACAAAATCTTAGCGTCCGTGTCTACCCCTGACCATTGGCTAGCCAGCCGTCTGCCTAAACCAGGATGATCACCAATATGAGGCCGTAGGTTGAGTCTCACCGCTTCCCCTAAATCTTGCTGTGCCCGCACCACTTCTATGGGGATATCCTCCCTCACATGCACTCCCGGTAAGAGAAATAACGGCAATAACTGGATCTGATGGCAACCCCCTGCAACAGCTAGATTGGCAAATTGCCGAATTTGCTCGTGTAAGGGAATATCCGCCAGTTCCAATGTTGCTGTTCCCACGAGGGGATACCAACCCTTACGACTCACCACCGTTGGCGTCGCTGGCTTCGTTTCAGCTCGTTGTAAGACGCGATGCGTCGGGAAAGACCCCTCGTGATGGCTGGGCCATAACTCTGGATCAGGGACTAGGGGATGAGAGATCGGGGAGTTCAGGAAATTCCTGTACTGGATTCCCCTGGGTTCTCCTGATTCCCAGCAGGTCATTTCCAACTGAGAGCGTACCCGCTGTGCCAATCTCTCCATCGCTTGATGGGGACGTGGATCGCGACTCCCGTGAGAGATTAGGAGATAAGCCGATGATAATGGCAATGCTATGTTTAAAATTTTTAATTCGCCTCGTCCAATTGTAAACACTAGTATTAATAATTCTGTATCAAATACTTCTAATTGAGCGCAAACCCTGCCATAAAAACCAAGCCAGGGAAGTATGAATTCCCTGACTTTTAAAATTTTATGGGGTGAGGTCGCTAGGAATTAGCGTGTTGCTTCATCTGCTCTAGGGGATTGGCAATATACTCAAAATTTGGCTCTGAATTCCAAGGCCCACGCTCATCTGAACCCTGATTGGTTGGTGACAGAGGTTGTCCTTGACCGTCACTCGACAAATTGAAGTAAAGATTGACGGTTTCATCTGGCTGAATATTGCCAAAGAAGGGGTCAGTGAGTTTCTCTAGTGATTCCAGGGCTTTCATAAACATCTGGGTATGAGAAATCTCGCGAGTTAGCAGAAAGACGAGAGTATCTTTTGTCCCTTTATCCGGTGCCATTTTAATCAATTCTTCGTAAGTCTGACGCGCTCCTGCTTCAGCGGCAATATCACAGCGCAAGTCACGTACAACATCACCCCCCTCATTGATGTATTTAGCTGACCAAGCATTGCCTTGAGAGTCTAAAAAGTGGGGACCAATCCCTCGAATGGCAAACAAGGTACTTTTATAAGCTTCCGTTTGATCGGTGTTTTTTGTATGATTCTCGATGAGTCTGCCAACGACCTCTAAATGGCTAAACTCTTCTATGGCAATATCTTGGAGCATATCCCGAATTCCGGCATTTTCACAATGAAACGACTGCACCCAATATTGCAATGCGGCTGTAAGCTCACCCGTTGCTCCACCAAATTGTTCTAAAAGCAGTTGGGCAAACTGAGGATTGGGTGCATCGATGTTTACCGGATGCATAATTAGTTTTTTGTGAAAAAACATGAGTGTAAATCTCCTTTATTGTGCAGAGGAAGCGAGTAATCGTAAATTAGGAATTAACAAGGCTTTTCCGATTGATTTTACTCGTTTAAGGATTCTGAAAATCAAACAAAGATGACGGGTGAAACTAGAGTTAGCGATTCAACCCAAATTTCACTTTTCCAGCTTAAGTTACGGCTATTGTCCTAACCTGCATCATCAGATAGAGTTGGCTACCTGAACCCTATAACTAAAGAATGATATTTTTAGCTGCTGTAATCTTCGGTTGAACGGAAATCAGGGTAATGGGTAATGGGTAATGGGTAATGGGTAATGGGTAATGGGTAATAGATATAATGTTTAGGCTCTGGGTAATAACGAGCGACGACAGACTATACAAAAACTAAGTAATGCCACATTCTTCCAATTTTTTAGCTAAAATACTGGCGTGATTCCACCAAGAGTAGCCACCAATCCATCGACGCGAGGGCAAATGTCCCATTGGTGCTCTTCGATTGAATTTTAATGCGGAATCCAAATCGGGCGGATTATGAATTGGCCAACCCACACGATTGCAAAAACCGGGATAATCTTTTTCTACATCTTCATAAATATATTTCTGGATGCTTAAGCCAAAACGCCCATTACTATACTTGACCCAAAGCTGGTCAATAATCCACAAATCCTCACAGGGTAATTTTTCAATATCACCACTGGTGAGGTAATAACCCAATCGTTTGCCTAACGATTGACATAGAAGAGTCCAGGTTTGTTGGTCTGCCTCTTGCCATTTATTTCGGCTTAACAAATTTTGTAACAGAGTGTAGTCAACACCGATTTCTGAAACTAAACTATGACCACTAATCTTAGGTCTATAAATATATTTTTTTGGGTCTTTAAAATTCAGATCTTGCAAGACTTCATCGGCAGATTTAAAACGATCTTTAATCGTATTTTGCAATAATTTATCCAAAATTTTACCAAGGCGGTCACTGACCCGTTTTTCGGAAGTCAGAAAATCACGCCATACCCAACAACCATTCATGGAATCAAATAAATCTAGAGGTGGAACCTCTGTTAATAAGTGAATACAGGTCACACCTAAACTATAGAGATCACTGGCAGGAAAAACTTTTCCTTTAATCTGTTCAGGGGGCATATATTCCGGACTGCCTGTAATTGTGCCCGTTTGCCCCAGTGTTGTATCAGAAAGAAGCTTAGCCACACCAAAATCAATCAACACCAATTTTTTATCCTCGCGGCGGCGGATAATGTTGGCGGGTTTGATATCGCGATGAATGACTTTATGGGCATGGATATATTGCAGAACAGGTAACAAATCTTGTAATAATTCCCAAATCTGCGCTTCGTTGTAAACGCCTTGAGTCTCTAATTCTTGCTTAAGAGTTTGTCCATTAATTAACTCCTGTACCAGATAAAGCTGTCGATTTTGTTCAAAGTGCGCCAACAGAGTAGGAATTTGGGGATGTTTACCCAGTTCGTCTAATCGCACAGCTTCTTGCTGGAACAGTTCCGTAGCTTTTTTGGCCACTAGACTGGTTGGATTATGAAGGTAGAGTTGTTTAATGACACATTGAGGTTGAGAGGGAATATCCTCATCCACCGCTAAAAAAGTTCTGCCAAATCCACCCGAACCGATGGGTTTTATTGAGCGATATCGCTCTTTGAGCCATAATTTAGAGCCACAACTGAGACAATATCGAGCTGAATCTGGATTTTGAGGAGAATGACATCCAGGAGTGACACAATAAGTCATGGCTAATGTTGTCAGAGATGAAGGGTTAATCAACAGGGAGACTAGTCTTTGGGAATTGGTCATCTTCTCGTATTGACCAATGTCCAATTCCGAAGGTTCAATTCCCCTAAACCCTAGTATTACTTTTCCTCCACCCGATAGATGTAAAACTTTTGAAAAACGCCCAAAGTGTCAAATTGATAAGCGGGTAAGAAGGGGCCAATCTCTAAATTAGTGCGATAAACACTAAAAAAAATAAAGTTATATTGCTGTGTGGATTGGCTGATAATTTGCTCGATTTGGGGGCGTCCGGTGTCCACCAGCGATTTACATTGACTGCGGAGGGCGTTCCCGAAGACGCTGGGGGCTTGCATACAGGCTTCATCTTTGAGATAGGTGCTTAGTGTCTCAACCGCATACTCTTTGTAGGACTCTTTACCGGGATTCGTCAGTGCCATCGACACTCCCAGCCCGACGAGAGCCACTCCACCCATTGCTGCAACAACCTGTAAAAACTTCATGTTACTTGGGAACCCTCTATTCACTATGACTACATTTTTTGACATGGGAGTTCCTGGTGGAACCAGAAAAAAAGAACTTTAGGAAAAACACTAGATCGACAACCAACCTAGATGCTATACTAGGCAATGCAATGGCGAGCGTAGCCAAGTGGTTAAGGCAGTGGTTTGTGGTACCACCATTCGTGGGTTCGAGTCCCATCGTTCGCCCTGATTTTACATGTACAGTGACTAATTAATTGTCATCGGTGACAGATTAATGTCGCTGAGACTAATTAGTTGTCGTTGTGACAAATTAATGTCATGGAAGTGGTTGTGACAAATTAATGTCATCGTTGAGGCTAGCTAGATAGAGACATACTTCTACTACGGATTAACCACAATCCACTGCCTTCTTTCAACCCACTCTACTGTGAATCTAAGACCTTGTCTAAAAATAACTTCGTATTGTTTGGGAGGCGATCTTTCAACCCACCCCTAGCTGGGATGGTCGTTGAAACTAGGGAAAGCTCGGCTCAACCACATTGAACGCGAAAGGCGCCTTTCAACCCACCCCTAGCTGGGATGGTCGTTGAAACCAAATGGCTCGTCAGCAATCCGGCGATCAGTCGATCTTTCAACCCACCCCTAGCTGGGATGGTCGTTGAAACTCTTCCCACCTAGACCCTTGTCTATACTGCCCTTTCAGAAGCATTTTTGACGGCTCCCGAAAATTCCTACTCAATCTCCTAAAAAAAGAGAAGATTGCTAACTGCCGAAATTCTTGAAATCAACATCAGACAAGGGTTTTGAACTTTTGACGGCTCCCTGGGATTTTTGCCCCCGCTTTGACCCGTCAAAAAAAGAATTTGAGTGGATTCCTCCTTGCTCGGAGGTGATTGGGTAGCCATCACTGTAGTATGTCTACACCCCTATTGCTGGGAGCGCACCTTATTCCCGTCTTTCGACGGCAGCATCAGGGTGGACAGCTACTAGGGTCAGAAAGCACAACTGTTTTCCAACAGTCAAACTAACCCATACTATTCGCAGTTCAGAGGTTCCAAGGAACATGACCTGCGGCGCTGTTGATTATTTCTATTCTATTGTCAAGGTACGGCTTGGGAAAATCGTTAAGGTTGGGAACGGGCGTGATAGGCAGAAATTGCCATAGCCTTTGCTTTCTCTTGCGGACTACCCCGAATCGGTTGTTCTCCTTGCTCAATGACAATGCCGACTTTTAAGGCTTGAGCTTTGATAGTGTCCATTAGTCTGCCGTAGCTCCATTGATGGACGTTGACGCGATACTGCTTTGCGTATTTTTCCTGAGCTTCGATGTAGCCGGGAATTTTTTGCTCGGCTCTGGCTTGAATTTCACTCTGGACTAGCTCTCGCATGTCCCCTAGTTTGGGTAAGACAATACTGCCTGCTTGATAGGTTTGAGCGAGTTTGACAATGCCTTGTGCTAGCAAGCGATCTAAATATTGACCTAGTTCTGATTCACCGAATTGATTGGCCGCCGCTTTTTTTTGAGCTTTGTGGCGTTTGTGGGATGAGGCGCGTTTTTGCTGACGTTGG
>DATNQL010000184.1:0-6707 GCA_036704025.1 Stenomitos sp. | reverse complement strand
CTGATCAGTTTGCAAGACTTGGTGAAATCGAATTCTAAGGATGCTAAAGTCGCCACGAATTTCGAGCAGTCGATGCAGTCCGTGGATCAGGCGATTCAAGTTTTGCCAGAACAACAGCGTCAATCGCCTCAATTTGTGTTAGAGGTGATCAACGAGTTATTGGATGCAGCGAACTCAGAATATGGGGCCGCGATCGCTAACGGCAAAATAGGGGCTGTGATTGAGTATCAGGACTCACGAGGATTTGTCAACTATGCGGATACCCTATTGGGTCAAATTTCCGACCCCTTGAAAAAATCCAATCCCGAAGCCCAAAAAGCGATCGCCGACAGCATGACTCAACTCAAAACCGCATGGCCTTCCGCCCAAGCCCCAACCACACCCAAAATGGCTCCTGAACAGGTCTCCCAGCTGATCAAAACCATTGAACAGAATGCTCAAAAGGTTATTAACCCTTAAGCGTCAGAATGTTCAGCTCCCAATTCACAGCCGTTCATTTCTAGTGCCAGAGAAAACCCACGCCTGAGGAAACGGCTCAATTGGACAAAATTTCTCACCTTTTTGTCGGGGTTCGTTAATTCTCCTCAAGTAATTCTGTTCAGGTGTCAGTCTTGTCCTTTACTATCTTGATGAAGCTGACAATTCTAGTTGTAGCCGTAGCTGTGGTGCTTTGTTTGAGATCAAGACTGTCTAGAATTATTCCCTGAATTTTTGAGGAGTTAGAAAATGATGCGTTTCAATGCTGTGGTAATTGCCAGTATCCTGCTGCTTGGGGGGATAGCGGGTTGTAACCAAGAAGAATCCAATGAGGAAGTGTACTCAACACCCCAAGTCGTTCCTAAAAGACCGCAAAAGCAGAAGGCAGCCGCTCCAAAGTCCACAGCAGTGGCAAGTCCGGCAGCGAGTCCTGCTAGTAGTCCCGCTGCTAGCCCAAAAACAGCGAAGACAGCCGTAGCACCCGCTAATACTGCCAAGGCTACAGCTCAAACTAATGATGGAGCCAAGCCAACATTAACCAAGCTCAATGGTTATTTGCCGGCTGCCGTGAAGGCATTGCAAGCTAACGATCTTGCCAAAGCCAAAGAATATGCTAAGGCTTTTAGCGATAACTGGCAGCAGAAGATCATCCAATTTAAGGTGAAAAACAAATCTAAAGCGGCCTACGACAAAATGGCATCCGGTGTTACTCAAGTTACGAATACGGTGATACAGCCACCCAATCCCGACAAAGCCAAAGCCATCGCGTCGCTTCAATCCCTTTCCCAATCCGTGACGGAGTACACGAAAAGCCCTTGAGGGTTCGTTTTCTAGGATTGATTTCACCTAGATAAAAACACATTAGTTCAGGTCATCGCTCCCACCTTTAGTGCTTTGTCTGGTGGTGAACCTTGAGACAAGCACTTAGATCGTCATGAGAGAATTTCAACAATCTATAAAACCAAATGCTCACCATGAAGGAACTCGATCTCAAAGCCACTACTGATATCCTCAACTCCATCATGGAATTTGAACTGGCTGGGGTAGTCCGTTATACCCACTATTCCCTGATGGTGACCGGTCCCTACCGGACTCCGATTGTGGACTTTTTTAAAGCGCAGGCCACAGAATCCTTACTTCATGCCCAACAGGCAGGAGAGATTCTCACTGGTTTAGAAGGGCATCCCAGCCAGCGAATTGCTCCGATTGAGGAAAGTTACAAACATTCAGTGCGGGATATCTTAGAAGAAAGCCTCAACCATGAGAAAAAAGCCCTGGCTCTCTACAAGCAATTGCTCGAAACCGTAGAGAATTCCAGTGTTTATTTAGAAGAGTTTGCCCGTACCATGATTGGCCAAGAAGAAATGCACAACATAGAAATTAAAAAAATGTTGCGCGATTTTAGTTAAGGGTCAGTCTTTAAGAGTCAGTAGTCAGTAGCCACAGACCACTGACTACTGATTAGTCACAAAAGACCCACAAATAACGCATGACGAAGGACTCATGACTGATGGATTTTAGTGCTGCTTTACCGACTTTTGTCATTACTCTGCGCGAAGGTGTTGAAGCTGCCCTTGTGGTGGGTATTGTTCTGGCTTGCCTTAAAAAAGCCAAAGCTGGACATCTAAACCCTTGGGTTTATGCGGGTGTTGCGGTTGGACTCGTTGCTAGTGCCTTGGTCGGCGTCTTATTTGGCTGGGGGATTCAAGCCTTGAGCGCAACCTATCCGCAGTATGCGCCTGTGATTGAGCCGTTGCTGGAGGCTGTCTTTGGTGTGGTTGCGATCGTTATGCTCAGTTGGATGCTGATTTGGATGACTCAACAGGCCAAATTCTTGAAATCAGAAGTTGAAGGTGCTGTTACTTCTGCGATTAAGCAAGGGAATGGTTCGGGTTGGGGCGTCTTCACCCTGATTTTAATTGCTGTCCTGCGAGAAGGGTTTGAGACGGTTCTGTTTATCGTTGCCAAATTTCAACAAGGGTTAGTACCTGCCCTAGGGGCGATGGCTGGGATCGCCGTAGCTGCCGGAATTGGTGTGTTGCTATTCAAGTGGGGCGTCAAAATTAACATCCGCCTCTTCTTTCAAGTGATGGGCGTTTTGCTGCTCCTGATTGTTGCTGGTTTAGTTGTTTCTTCACTAGCACATTTTGACGAATCTATCAATACATTAGCCCAGATGGATCGGAAATCAGCCGCGTTATGCTTCTACTACGAACGGTTTGCCAAATACCATTCCTGTATTTTGGGTCCGATCGTTTGGAATACGAGCCGTATTTTACCCGATCATCAGTTTCCCGGTATCGTGCTTAAAGCCTTAATTGGCTATCGAGACAAAATTTATTGGGTTCAAGCCGTAGCTTACCTGTTGTTTATGTTCACCATTGGTGGACTTTATTTCAATAGCTTAGCGGTGCCAACCAGTGCCAGTGTTCAGCGTGAGAAATCCGTAAGCCGCAAGTAATCTCACAGGTCGTTTTAGACACATGGTTTAGTTAACTGTTGCAAAAATTTGGCATGACAGGGGGTTAAGAACAACGAGGGCAATGATTATCTTCTCTTTATCTTTGTGGAAAACTCGCCATTTTCTGTGGAAAAGTCCCCCTATCTGTGGAAAACTAGGTGTGTTTTCAACCTTTATTGGCTTTGTTTCTGTCGGTGGAGATTCCCCTCAATCTCCTCAATCTCCTCATAGGAGTTCTGCCTTAAAAAGGAGACTTTGATTGAATTCTCCCGATTGGAAAACGGGGTTGGGTAGAATCTTCTGTTTGAAAATACACCCTAGGGGTCTACTGAATGAATTTCTGATTCAAAGCTGACGTGAGCAGACTGATAATCGGGTGGCTCAACATGAATCAAAACTCGAACCGGACTAAAGCGTTCTTCTAATCGGGATTCGACTTCTTCGGTAATTTGGTGAGCGGTTTCCACATCTTTGGCTTCGACAATCAGGTGCATTTCAATGAAGACTTGACGCCCCAGCAGACCACGAGAAGCAATGTCGTGGCAATTGATCACGCCAGGAACTTGCAGAGTGACCTCCCAAATGGCTTCGGGTGCGATCGCCATTTCATCCACTAACCAGGGCAAATTTTCGTTCAGTACCTTCCAGCCACTGTGAAAGACTAACAGGGCAACCGGGAACGCAAGGAGTACATCAAGCCACTGAAGTTGAGGCCAATTTAATACTCGTGCCTGCCAGACTCCAATCAACCCAGCCAGGACAGTGATAGTTACCCAAACATCACTCATCGTGTGTTGAGCATCAGCGATCAAAATTGGGCTACCGACTCGCTTACCTACACCCCGTTCATAGTAGGTCACAAAAATATTTACACCTAATACAATTAGCAGCAACCACAGTTCTGGGGCAGAAATCTTCACAGGAGTAAGGCCCTGAAAAATTCGCTCAATTGCTCCTTGGAGAATTTCAAAGCAGGCGATGCCTAAAAAAGCCGCAATTCCCAGCGCACCCACCGCTTCAAATTTCTGGTGTCCATAGGGATGGTTGCGATCGGGTTGAGGGGAAGAAAATCGACTGGCAATCAAACCTAAAACGTTGTTCGCGCTATCGGTCACACTATGCAGAGCATCCGCTTGCAGGCTTAGAGACCCTGTCCAAAATCCCACAACGGCTTTTAATCCCATCACAAATAGATTGAGTAATAGGGTAATGACTAAGACCTTACGAACTTCTGAACGGTTATCTTGCACGCTTGATGCCACCCGATTGAATGAACAGCCATCACCTTTAGTTTAGTCTTTGAAATCCCTGAAACCTCTTTCTGTTGGGAGATTAGAGTTCTCTTGACACCTAGAAATTGATTAGCTTGTTGAGAGGATTTTTAATAAAAATGCACTGTTGAACCCGATTGTCTGGTAAATTTTTCCAGGGAATCAATTGCAACTTCTTGCGTTAAAATCCTAATATTAAGATTTATTACAGATGGCTTCCACTCCACTCAAACTCAATCTGGTTGAAGGTTCTGTGTCGTTCGCCTTTACGGCTGATGCGGCTAGAGAGTTACAGCAAGCGATCGCCCAATTGATGCAAAGCCTGAAAGCCGCCACTCAGGCATCCGGTGCTGGTGGCAAACCCACGCCCCAAAAACCCATGGAGTACCGATATTCAGGGGACGTCTTTCTAGAAATTTTCTGCAATCCTAATATCTGGCCGAGTCCCTTTGCCGCCAAAGTGCTTGTTACACTCCGTGACGAGCGTATCCGCCTGACGACAGAAGCGGAGTTGACTCGTGTGATCGATGATGTTAACCAATATCTGGAGCAAGTGGGCTGACGAATTGAGAAGATACACAGAACAGGTAGGGTAAGCGATGCCCACCTGACGGCCAGCCATAAAGCCCCACAGGCTAAGGGCATTAGTCCGATGACTGTCAGTTGCCCTCTCCTCTTAGCCATTTCTCAAATAACGATAGATTATAAACGAAGTCATTCGTTGAACCGGACTGGATACTTAGATGAACTCCAACAATCTCCTAGATTTGCTACAAACTGGATTACGTGTCTCCTTGGGAGCAACAACATCCCTCGTCGAAACGCTCGGCGACTCTCAAAAGCGTGAGGAAAGCTTGTCTCAACTGAGGTTAGAGTTCAGCCAACGAGTTACTGAGTGGGCCGAGAAAGGAGCCATCACGGAGCAAGAGGCTCGAAGCTTTATCGAGCAGATGTGGAGGCAACAAAGTGCTTCAGGGCGTTCCTCGGCAACAGAAGCACCTAGTGATATTTCTGCAACACCACCAACAACCACCGCCTCACCCAATGCACAATTGGAATTGGAAGAGCTGACGGCACAAATTGCTGCCATCCGTACTGAGTTAGAGAAATTGCGGAACTCCGACTCAGAGAGTTAGATTCGCCCTGCGTTGCTGAGGGTGTAAGAAAAATGGCAAAAACACGGCGCCAAACCTTATCGGTTATGGCGCTAGGTGACTTACGGCAGTTAACAACAAATTCAATACCTCCCACCCTGATCAGGAGTGTTTGATTTTCGTGGATTAGATGCAATTGCTCTAGGCAGTCTGTCACTTGATGTAGCGGATGAGTGGAGTGTAAGACGCAGAGTCAGTCGATCCGTTACATCTATTACTTTGTCACCGTCACCGAGGAGTCAATGGGGAACACATTCTAGAGATGGGGACAGCAGGGATACTCCACTCTCTGATCTTCTTCAAGGCTTCTAAAATAAGTAACGCCCTAGAGGGCGCACTGAATCATTAGAGCTTAAGAAGATAGAAAATTTGTTTCAAGCTTTTCCCATATATGTCGGCAAATTAGATCGTCCTAAAAGTGTTTTCGTGACGCTTAGGTGTCCCAAAGTTTGCCAAGGACTAGGTGAATTTTCCTAGTTATCAGTTTTTATTCTCCTTCTCATCAGAAATATTAATCATTATCCCACTCTTCAGCGCCGATCAAATCGGCAATGCGGTCTCTCAGCAAGAAGTCACAACGCTCTAGCTCACACTCTACACAAACCCACTCCCGTGCGGGAATGTACTGGCAAAGGACGTAGATAGGCTGCTGGCGGCTAATGATGCCTTTTTCCACTAGGTGACGCGCTTCGTCTTGGATCACATCGATGGAGTACTGAATCGTAGATGTAGAAGGCACGGTGTTGATACTCATGGTAATAGGCAGGGAAATAACAAAGCTACGATTAAATATAATCGAATATTCGCTAGCGTGAAAATAAATTTAGTTCAGTATAGAAAGTTACGAATAAATTCTCTTTTTAAATAAAAAACCCAAAAGATTAAGAAAACGCAAAAATTCAATTTTGCCTCCTCTCAGGATGAAATCCAGACTCAGTAAGCATTGCAGACAACTAGTCCAACTTGTCTTCCCGCGAGGAGTGTCAAAACTCATTTTAAATTTTAAACAAAACTTAAACTTAAGAGCTCAAGGGATTCATTGGGAAAGTCCTGACTACACAACACTTTAAGCGGGGATCACCTGTGGTTGGGGCATTTTTCCTTCAGAAAACACATAGGTGTAGCCACTCAGGTATTAATAACTCTCACAATCAGGTCTGCCATAAATTATGAGAGAGTGTAAAGTATTGTTGCATAAAGATTTATTAAACTATTTTTATGGCAAAGGTATTCGTCTAGCACGGGTTCAAAACGGATTACTCAGAATCTATCATTATAGCCAAATAGAGCGATTGGTATCACGGTCATTGAATTCAAGTTTATAATCGAGCTGAGACTCAGGAC
>DATNQL010000183.1:0-4871 GCA_036704025.1 Stenomitos sp. | reverse complement strand
AATCCGATTTTCCCAAGCGAGCCGCAACCCATAAGGCCAGAAGAGTAACCAGGGGACGGAGAATTTTAAGACTTGGATCAAGTAGTACCCAACCAAGCTACGGGGTGCTGTCGTCGCGGTTCCAAGACTCCCCCAAGAGGGGTTGACGAGCAGTTTTGATACGAACATCTCAGGATGAGAAATCAGCCATAGGGTACATAAAGCCCAGCCAGGGGTACTCCCTAAGAGCAAACCAATCCACCAATACCCTGAGGTTAAGAGCCTGGGAGTATCCCACCCCAGAAATACGAAGGCCATACCCAAGAGTAAAAGGGTCAGAGAGATCCCTTGACTCCAGCCAATCAACCCTAATCCGATTCCGATACCGAGTGACCAACGGAAGTCACGGCGCGAGCGTAACACACTCCACATCACGAGCATGACAAAGCACAGTGTTGCCCCATCCACACTCGCCAGACGCCCCCAACAGACGACAGGTAAAAACGTCAGATAAATTAAGCTTGAGAAAATAGCACTCTGACGGGAGGGAAAGATTTCTCGTCCAATGCCATACAAAAGCGGTACGGACAGGGCGCTAAGGATAGCACCCGGTAAACGTGTCATCCATTCATTAAAACCGCCAATTTTATAAGCTCCCGCAATAAGCAACTCGATGAGAGGTGGCTGTTGCAAATCGGGCTTCGTTCCCAGCGTAGGATGAAGCCACTGCCAAATGTCTAAAGGTGCTTTTGTGATTTCACGAGCTGCTAAGGCAAGCAATCCTTCACCCCCCTCTAAGAGGGGAGGACTGCCCAAATTAATCCCAAATAGGAGCAGCGCCGCTAAAAGTAATCCTACAATCCACAGTCCTTCAACCCAGCGTTCAGTTTTACGACTTCTATTACCTGAACGACCCCAAGTAAAAGTTTGATGATCCATCTCTACCAACAATTCAGATTGCTGCTCGTTGCCAATCGCAGTCCTCGTGGCATCCTACCCATTGATCGAGCTTTGTCGTTGCTCAAAGCAGCAGTATGCTTTTCCAAGGTAACTTTCCAGTTTTGTAGTTCCCAACCTTACCGAATGATTGAGGGGGAATTCTTCCGACATTAACTCGTTAAGGGTTTTGTGCGCTATTACACCCCGCTCCGCTCACACAATCCCCCCAGCCACTCCTTGGAAATCCAGATTGTGGTTAATTTTTTGAGTATCGTTACCGCACCCTTGCCATCGGCATTCAGGAAGGTGCTATTTCAAGGATGTTCCTCTGGTGTTAACACAGGTTGCCAGGTTGTCTAATCCTGGAACGATGAAGAGCGTCTTATTTTGATCGAGATCAACTCAAGTCAGTTTTTCCTCGATGATGAACTCTACTTCGAATCGCGTTCTTGTGTGTGAGAAACATAGGCTAATTTTTACTAATAATCTGATTTTATAGCGAATTGAACACAGGAACAAGAGTGTGGTACGGTCTCCCTCCCTCGTCCACGAGAAGAGTTTTGAAACAGAACCGTCAAATGCACTACTCTATGAAGGGGTGAAAGACGAGATCATGAGCCTCAGCGCTCGATCTGATTAGGTATTCATCGTCTGAATTGAGAGCGATTATGCAAAGCACAGCCCTCAAGGCAGCGCAAAAATTAACGTATCGTCCTCAACGGTTGACGCAAGTATGGTGTAGGAGCCAAAGCCTGCTGAAGAAAACTTTGGTGACTAAACCTAGATGCTAAAATACCGGGCATGAATCCCCATTTAACTTTTCCCTCAAAATAAAAACCCAAATTTGAACAATTGTAGACAGGCAATGCCATTGAATGATCTCTAGAATAAATTCTTACGGAGGCCATCCAACAATTCAAGTAAAAATCACACACCCGACAAACACAATGAATTGGCTCAAGGGGAGAAACACCTTAGTAAAAATAGGAATTTACAGAGTATTCTCTCTTGTTTATGGCAGATTTCCGAGCCAAATCTGTTCTCAATCGGTACATCGTTGCTTGATCGAGCCTAGTCTAACAACAGCCCCATTTTCTGTATGGAGAGAGAGTCAGAACATGCCCCGCCAATCTTCCTACCTGCTCAACAGGAATGAATCCGGAATAATAAAACCATGAGAGCTAAATTGGCAGAATTGATCACACACTAATGGAAGGATCATTTGAACTCACACTACAGATGATCGTGGCGGTTCTTGCCGGGATCAGTGCTCAGGTTATCGCGGAATACCTCAAAGTTCCAAGCATCGTTTTTCTGCTGATGTTTGGTATGCTCTTGGGTCCCGATGGCTTGGGTCTGTTGCACCCCCAGAGCCTGGGAGTCGGTCTGGAAGTGATTGTCGCCCTCTCTGTGGCCGTCATTCTGTTTGAGGGAGGACTCAATCTCGAACTGCGGGACTTAGGGAAAGTGTCCGGAAGTCTCAGGAACTTAGTCACCCTAGGCACTCTGATCACATTGCTGGGGGGTGGCATGGCGGCTCACTGGCTGGGTGAATTTCCTTGGCCGATTGCCTTTCTTTATGCGTCTTTGGTCGTCGTTACAGGTCCAACCGTCATTAGCCCTTTGCTCAAACACGTACAAGTGGATCGGCAAGTCGCGACCATTCTAGAGGGAGAAGGGGTCTTAATTGACCCTGTGGGAGCCATTCTGGCCGTTGTCGTGTTAGACACGATTTTGAATGGCGATGCGAGTCCGTCAGAAGCCATTATTGGCTTGAGCTTGCGTCTGGGCATCGGGGCTAGCATCGGTGCGACGGGGGGCTGGTTGCTGGGATTGATTCTCAAACGTGCCAGCTTTATCTCAGAAGAACTGAAAAATTTAGTCGTGCTGGCTGGCATGTGGGGCTTGTTTGGCTTGGCGCAAATGATTCGCTCTGAATCCGGGCTAATGGCTACGGTGGTTTCTGGAATGGTTGTGGGTGCGTCTGCTCTCCCGGAAGAGCGGTTGTTGCGGCGGTTTAAAGGACAATTAACCGTCCTCGGCGTCTCCGTACTCTTCATTCTGCTGTCGGCGGACTTATCCATCGCCAGTGTGTTTGCCCTGGGTTGGGGTAGTTTGTTCACCGTCCTGGTACTGATGTTGGTGGTGCGTCCTATCAGTATCACTTTATGTACTTGGAATAGTGGGCTGAACTGGCGACAGAAATTGTTTTTGTCCTGGATTGCTCCTAGAGGTATTGTCAGTGCCTCTGTGGCTTCCTTGTTTGCCATTCTTTTGACACAGCGGGGGATTAATGGGGGTGCTTCGATTAAAGCCTTGGTCTTTCTCACGATCATGTTGACCGTTTTTTTGCAAGGGCTGACGGCGCGCTGGGTTGCCCAGTGGCTGCAACTGAATCGGCACTTTGGCGCAACCGGGGCTGTGATTATTGGGTGTAATCCATTAAGTCGTCTGATTGCTCGTTTGTTTCAAGAGCAGGGAGAATCGGTGGTACTCATCGATACTGACCCCGAAGCTTGTGCTAAAGCAGAGCAGGAGAATCTACCCGTGATTCAAAGCAGTGGTCTAGATATTAAAGCTCTAGAAGAAGCGGGACTTGACTCGATGGGGACGTTCCTTGCCATGACGAGTAATGGTGAGGTGAATTCGGTACTGGCACAACGGGCGGCTGAGGAATTTCAACCCCCTCGCGTCTTAGCTGTATTTCCTCGCGACCCTCAGGATAATGCTCCAACGACCAAAGGCAAGGTGAGTCAGGCGTTTATCCCCCAACTCCCGATTAAAGCCTGGAATCAGTACCTGAGTGAGGGGCAAGTCAAGTTGGGCAAAACCGCCTTAAAAGAACCGGGATTTGCGTTTCAGCGGGCGCATTTACAAGCTTTAATTCGGTCTGGCGAACTTTTGCCCTTATTGGTAGAACGGGAATCGAGTTTTCAAATTGTTCCAGCAACGGATAATTGGCAACCGGGTGATCAAATTATTTACCTCCTGCACGACCCCAGACCCAAACTTTTGAAGCGTTTATCCGGTGCTAGTCCTTCCTCTCGTCTGGCATTGGAAAAATTGCCCGAAGTCGAGGAAGTGCCCATTTCGGCTCTCGTGGCGGGAATGGCAATGGCCCCCAAGGAACAGCCAGAAGCGATCACAGAAATTGCCAAACCCCCTCAACCGGAAGTTTTACAACCGCCCACCCAAGGATTGTAGGTTCCAGCGAGGAAATCCGATGAGCTGGAGAGATGAATCTCAATCTCGGTCGAGAACACCGACCAGAAACCCCGGTCTAATAACCGTCGGTCATCACTTTGGGCATGTTAGAGGGTGGATAGACAGTCCAAAACAGGTCATGATGGATCAGTATTCATCAAACTTAACCCGTGAATCCTGTACAAGTTGGCACACTCTACGGTATAAGCGTTGGACCGGGCGATCCAGAACTGCTCACCCTCAAAGGGCTGCGGCTGTTGAAGCAGGCACCTGTCGTGGCTTTTCCTGAGGGCATTCAAGGTAAGCCAGGAGTGGCTCAACACATTGTCTCCCCATGGCTGGAACGTCATCAAGTGCAACTGGCCTTAACCTTTCCCTATGTGCAGGATATGGAGGCTCTGACTCAAGCTTGGCAAATGGCAGCGAAGCAGGTTTGGCAGTATCTCCAGTTCGGTCAAGATGTGGCGTTTGTGTGTGAAGGAGATGTCAGCTTTTACAGTACTTTTACTTATTTAGCCCAGACACTGCAACAGCTACATCCTGAAAGTAAGGTGCAGACAGTACCCGGAGTTTGTTCCCCCATGGGGGCGGCGTCAGTTTTAGGGATACCTTTAACCGTAAGGCAAGAGCGCCTGGTTGTACTTCCGGCTCTTTATAATGTGGGGGAACTGGAAACAATTTTAGACTGGGCAGATGTCGTGGTACTGATGAAAGTTAGTTCAGTCTACCCGGAAGTGTGGGAAGTGCTG
>DATNQL010000182.1:0-11441 GCA_036704025.1 Stenomitos sp. | reverse complement strand
GACGTGTCAGCTTATTTTTCAATAATGCCAACAAAACGACGTATTTTCATTAATACACGAGATACTAAATTTGTCTGGTGTGTAAGTTCTACGGCAGATGGTTCTTGAAGTAAAACTTCTATTCGTTTTTGCAAATCGTGCGTAGCAATTTGCTCGTACTTAAAAGCGACTCGCATTGCACGCAATAAGGTTTTAGCTTCCAGGTAAGATAGGGTGAGGCGCATCTGTTCGTTGGAGCGTCGCTGTTCTGTTTCAGCCTCGCTATCACAATAAGCTCTGGCTGCTATGAGTGCCTGCGATTGCTTCGGAGTTGGCGGATTGTCTGTATCCTTCGCTGGACAAAAAGGATGATGAGAGCAGGCGTCAAAATTTCCGGGTAATCTGTAACCATCGATAATGGCATACAAGTGAGTTGAGCCAACTCCACCCGGCGCAAACTGACCGAATTCATAAATTTCAATCAATCTGTCTTTGTAGGTTTCTTCGTAAACCTTAGACATACATGGTGTCATAACATGAACAGCGTTGCAATTAGAGGTAAACTTCTTTTCTATTAAATTGGAGCCATGAAACTTGTATCACCTATCCTACCAAGTGCAGACAAATCAAATTGGAGAGATTTACAACTATCTGAAGCTATCAGACTCTGTTGCAACAGGGGGACAACCAACTGAAGCGCAATTCTCGCTGATTCGAGAAGCGGATTATCAAATGGTAGTGAATCTGGCACGTCCAGACTCTCCTAGGGCAGTACCTGACGAGCAAGCCATTGTCGAATCGCTGGGAATGCAGTATGCATCTATCCCGGTGGATTGGGAAAACCCTACTCTGGAGGACGTTGCGCGTTTTTTTAGCATCATGGAAGCGATCGCAGAGCAACCCGTGTTCGTCCACTGTGCCGCTAATATGAGAGTCTCGGCGTTCATGTATCTTTATCGCCTGATTCACGAAGGGATGAGTGAGGAGCAAGCCAAAAGCGATTTAGAGAAAATTTGGACTCCGTATGATACCTGGCAGGCATTTATTCAGCAGACCGTTGAGTATTACCAGCACCTCTCCCTACAGTAAGAGGTGGCGATGCCCATCCTGTCCCTTCTGACTCAGGCATTCCTAGGATTACCCGGTCATGTGCCGCCTCACAATGCTAAAAAATGTATGCTGTGGACACAGGAGGCTAGGAAAATATAATAAAATTAGGCAATACTAAGTCATAAGCTGCTAACCCTTTAATTTGGCTACTTAAAGTCAGTACAGCTCAACTAGCAAAGCGTTTCGGATTCTCAAGTAGGCCAGTTAAATGCCCAGCCGCTTAGAACTTGCTCAATTCCTCCGTTCCTATACTTAAGTTCTTGCAGTCATTCATGCCTGTCGAACAAAAAACAGCCAATCGCAACCTACCCCTGATCAACGAACAAATCCGCTTTCCTCAAATTCGAGTTATTGATACTGACGGGACTCAACTGGGGATTATGTCCTCTAGGGAAGCCTTGCAGATCGCACAAGATAAAGAAATGGATCTCGTGCTGGTGGGTGACAACAAGGAGTTACCTGTTTGCCGAGTGATGGACTATGACAAGTGGAAGTATCAGCAGTCCAAAAAAATTGGCAAAGCGCGACCCACGGTTCTCAAAGAAGTGAAGATGAGTTATAACATCGCAGAACACGACTACCAAGTTCGTGTCGCTCAATCTGAACGTTTTCTCAAAGGCGGAGATAAAGTCAAAACCACCATTTTGCTGAAAGGACGGGAAATTCAGCACATTGACTTAGCTGAGGCGCGCCTCAAGCAGATGTCTGTCGATTTACAGGAAGTGGCTGATCTTGAGCAACCTCCTAAGCGAGAAGGAAATAGAATGACGATGCTTCTTTCCCCAAAAACCTCGAAAAAGAAGAAGTAAATGAAATAAGGGGTAGGGGACGTTAGGAAACGCTAACGTCCCCTACCAAGATATTAGTACTGAAGGCTGTGCATTGGAACACTCAACACAAGGGCACAGCCGTTACTATGACTACCAAAGCGGAGATGGTTAGAGCCACCGTGATCGAGCTTAAACCGTTATGCACCAACCGGGTGATGACAAAGCTCAATCTCTATCCAGTGAGCTTCCAAAACTCAGGTGCTTTCCTGTATTATTGTCAATAAAGGTAAATAGATGAAAAATCCCTGTTTCAACCCCCGGACTGCGTGAGGGGATTCTTGAGATTTAGCTAAAAACAACAGCTTTAATCTGAGGGGACTATCTATTAATGGTCTAACACGGATTGAAGCTCTATGACCGACCAACATCCCCTATTTCAAAAAGTCGAACAAGCCAGACGCCGTCGCGGGAAAGTACGCGATCCCGAAATCACCCTAGCCCATGGGAGTGGCGGGAAGGCGATGCGTGACTTAATTGACGATATCTTTGTGCGTGGCTTTGACAACCCGATTCTCTCCCAACTGGAAGATCAAGCGACTTTTAACCTAGCAACGCTGATGAGTCAGGGTGACCGATTGGCGTTTACGACCGATTCTTATGTCGTCACTCCTTTATTTTTTCCAGGAAGTGACATCGGTACCTTAGCCGTGAATGGTACTGTGAACGACTTAGCCGTCAGTGGCGCTAAACCATTATACCTGACTTGTAGCGTCATTTTGGAAGAAGGGTTGCCTGTTGAGACGTTGCGGCGTGTCGCCCAGAGTATGCAAGCCGCCGCCTCAGCGGCTGGTGTGCAAATTGTTACAGGTGATACGAAAGTCGTGCATCGTGGGGCGGCTGACAAGCTGTTTATTAACACGGCGGGGGTTGGTGTAATTCGTGCAGGAGTTTCTATCTCCGCCCACCATGTCCAACCCGGAGATGTCGTGATCATTAATGGTCAACTGGGCGATCATGGCACTGCTATTTTAATTGCTCGTGGGGAATTAGCGCTAGACACGGAAATTGAGAGTGATTGTCAGCCGTTGAATGGCTTAGTGGATGCCATCCTCGATGTTTGTCCCGAAGTTCATGCGATGCGAGATGCCACTCGTGGTGGGTTGGCGACAGTGTTGAATGAATTTGCCCTGAGTTCGGAAGTCGGGATTCGTTTGAACGAACACTCTATTCCCGTGCGTGAAGAGGTTAAGGGTGTTTGTGAAATCTTGGGGTTAGACCCATTGTATCTGGCGAATGAAGGGAAGTTAGTCGTGGTCGTGCCGCGATCGCAAGCTGAAGCGGTTCTTTCTGCCATGAAATCCCACCCTGCCGGACGGGATGCCTGCATTATAGGGGAAGCGATCGCCTCACCGCCAGGAGTGGTCTTATTACAAACGGCATTTGGGGCGGAACGCATTGTTGATATGCTCGTTGGTGACCAATTACCGAGAATTTGCTAACAAATAATAACAAAAGTATAGATTTAAATTTGATCGGCTTAAGCTACGAAGCTTACATCTGTATTAAAATTTGCGATTTAAACCAGCCAGCATGAAAAAATTTATTGGTGACGGATAAAAACCCAAGGGATGCGAGTGTACCCGCTCAACGAACTCTAGTGTTATAGCTGTCGCCATAAAGATTAGGACAGATTGAACGGCTAAAACGACCACGTTCCAGTAAAAAACCTTCTGCCTCCTGCCTCCTGCCTTCTGCCTTTTGCTATAGATGAAACAAAAGCATTCTGAGCAACAAATTAAATAAAGATGTGCTGTATGCGATAACGATTGCCACTTAACTTCAATCTCCAGGAACTGTTGTGATGAATCACCCTTCCCTTCCCCCAGATGATTTACCTCCTGATCAACCGACACGATTAGATAGGATACTACGTCGGCAACTCGAAGATTCGACTGGCAAACGGTTTTACGAAGGGTGCGATCGCTCTGTACAAGCGCTATTATCAAATTGTGAGTGGTACATCACAACCAATGCTAGTGCATTAACGCTCGTTATTGTCTGTCCCGATCATGTCACCAACTGGCGTGTATTAAACAATCTGGTACAGATTGGCAGTCAACTAGAGCAGTTCTCAAACCGATCTAAAATTCGCATTTGTCCCCCATTGGGGATGGGGACACCGTTTGAAATGAGGGTGGATGAAATATCTGTTTATCGAGACTCACTCTCTGGGGACGAAAGAGAGGGATAAGAGGTAGAAGAAGAGAGTTCTAAGGGAGAAAGCCTTCGGGTTTAAAAAGGGTAAGATAAAGAATATTTTTCTGTCTGATTACAAATGGATTCGTACTTGTTTCGAGTTCCATAAACTATCATCCCCTGACGCTCTCTTTTTATATGCATGAACTAGGAATTACTCAAAATATTGTTGCGATTATTACCGAACATGCCAAAGGGGCAAAAGTGCAGCGAGTTTTGCTGGAAATTGGCAAACTCTCCGCCATTATGCCGGATGCCATTCTTTTTTGCTTTGATGTCTGTTGCCAAGGCACGGTTTTAGAAGGCGCTACTTTAGAAATCATTGAAATTCCAGGACTAGCTCGCTGTCGTCAATGTGGTGCAGAGGTTCCCTTAGAACAACCATTTGGCATTTGTAGCTGTGGCAGCATCGAATTGGATGTCATAGCAGGTGAAGAATTAAAAATAAAAGAAATGGAGATAGAAGAATTATGTGTGTAACTTGTGGTTGCTCTGAGCAGGGTGAAACGACAATCACGAATCCCCAAACAGGTGAAGTTTCTAAAATTAAAGCAGAGCCTAACGAACACCATCATAGTCATACGTTAGCGGATGGTACTATCATCACCCACTCCCATAGTCATGAATCTACTCATGAACATGCCCATACTCTGCCAGAAAATAACACAATTCATCATTCCCAAAATCATGCTTTGATGCATCATCAAATTCATGAATCATCTCTAGTTCATGCCAAGATGCATGGCACCACAATATCTCTAGAACAGGATATTTTAGGGAAAAATAATCTTTTAGCTGCCCAGAATAGAGGTTGGTTTAAAGGACGCAATATTTTGGCATTGAACTTAGTGAGTTCTCCGGGTGCCGGAAAAACAACACTCTTAACCAAAACGATTCAGGATTTAAAAAATCAGATACCGATTCATGTCATAGAAGGCGATCAAGAGACGACTAATGATGCGAAGAAAATCCAGGAAACTGGCTGTAAAGTTGTCCAAATTAACACAGGAACTGGCTGCCATTTAGAAGCTTCCATGGTGGAGCGAGGTTTGCAGGAGCTTAATCCACCGCTGAATTCAATTGTCATGATTGAAAACGTTGGTAATCTTGTCTGTCCCGCCTTATTCGATTTAGGGGAGCAGGCGAAAGTTGTGATTCTCTCTGTTACCGAGGGGGAAGATAAACCTATTAAATATCCTCACATGTTTCGGGCTAGTAATATCATGATTCTCACCAAAATTGATTTGCTACCCTATGTAGAATTTGATGTTGAGCGTTGTATCGGGTATGCCAAACAGGTCAATCCTAATGTTCAAATTTTCCAAGTTTCTGCAAAAACGGGAGAAGGTTTAGAACATTGGTATGCTTGGCTACAGTCCCAGTTTCATGCAATTTTGCCCCCAGTCGTCAGACTGTAATTCTGTTTCACTACAGTTCGCTAGCTCCTCACCCCCCTAATCCCTCCTCATCCTCACTAAAGCTCCGGTTAGTAAGGGAGACGTTAGAAACGGAAGAGAACACAATCAAGTCTCCCAAAATAAGGGGATTTAGGGAGTATTCCAGGATTTAGGCAAGGGGTTTAATGATATTGGATGGGAAGGCGATCGCCTACAGATTTATAGCGGATAACAACACAAAACGATTTCCTGAATGTAGGCTATGGAGTGGCACTGCCTACCGATGAGTAAAGTTAAAATTGCAGTAACGATTGGGGGTAGCCAATTCCCCTACTAGACCAAACTTTAGAACGCCTGGTTGAGGAAACTAATATTAGTGCGGCTAGCTGGTTTGCTCAACAAATCGCTGGTTTCAATGTGGGGTAAAGGCGATTTCCTCGCCTTTGGGAATGCTTCACAGATTTTGTAGAGAAGAAGATGTTCATTACCCGTAGATGGCAACATCTATATTTACCAAGGCTATTGCTCTACTGTCCAATCTTCAAACACTAAACCCGGAACTTTTTCAAAATCACGTCGATTTCGCGTTACCAGTATAGCCTGCCTGGAAATCACAATCGAAGCAATGCGTAAATCTTGTGTACCAATACGAATTCTTTGACGAATCAACTCTGTATAACAAGTTCCAGCTTCTTGCTCAAAGTTAAGTACATTGATACTTCTAAAATCTTCCAATGTATCCCTCAGCCTGTTGTAAGCTAATATCAGTGCATCAATAGAAGCCGACCTTCTAATAATATCTAGCCGTCCCCGCAATTGTTCCTCTACTGTAATAATTGTTGTACCAATTTGTTCTGGATTAACTGCATTAACACGCTGGCTGATAATTGGATGACCCCGTTGAAGCAGCGAAACACAATCTGTATCAAGTACCCAAAGACTCACTCCGCCGCATCCTCTGCATCTAACTGAATGTCATCGTCTTCCCCTTCTGTATCAAGTTCATGACGATAGGCTTGGATATAATCCAGCATTTCATCAAATTGTGGATCGTCCTTATACTTACCCGCAAATTTCATCCAAGGATGATCAGGTTTAGGTAAATCAATTTCCAAAGAAACGATTTCAGCTTTCTCTAAACGCACCTCTAAAACCTGACGTAAGTTGGTCAGTGCAGCTTCACGAGTTTTGCCAGTTGTCTGACAAGTTGGGAACCCCAATATCGTCGCTTTATAACCTTCTTTTTCTTCTTCGATGAGTACAGAATATGTTAATTTAGACGAACTATTAATCGATGTAATCGCAAAGTTAGCAGTCATACAATTGACTCATCCAACTACTTCTTTAATCATAACTCGTATCCTCGATTAACCCAATAATGCCAGTCTGCGATCGCTTCTTGGGTTTCGGAACCGGCGTCAATTGCCTCTATCTCGTAGAGGCGAGCAGAAAACACATCTTCAAACTCACCTTCTCGGTAAAGCACTTCAACAAACATTTCGTGTTGACACTCATCCTCCGGCGACATTTCCAGCACTACAACTTTTCGATCTTGGGATTGCCCTCTTCTGTTGAGCCATTGCGCCCTAAATGGGAAGTCGAGTTTATCTTGAAGGTAGTAATACCAACCCATTGCTTGTTCTGCTTCGTTGTAAGCATCGACAATAATCTCCATCTCGATGCGTTCTTCCCGAATTTCGTCGTGTTCAACGTTAGACATCAGCCGCCTCCTTTGTGGGACGGGATAATAATACGGCAAATTTTGGGTGCGATCGCCCTTTGGGAGGTACCGTAGGTAATCGCGCCAAAATTCTAGCTTGTGCTGAGGTCAGGAGTGGGAGTGCGATTGCTCTTCTTAAAACAGCGATCGCACCTCCTCATCTTGCACAATGCATAAAGCGCGATCGCACCTCAAGCTCTGTAACTATTCTTCTTGTTTCGGCGGCATATCCGGCTGAAGAAAATCACCCACGTACAGCCTGATAAATTCTGCTGCTGCTTCAGGATTAATGCTCTTTAGTGCCGTAGCAATCTCTGCAACGGTTTCGGCAGTAGGGTCTGTGAGTTCGTGATACCAACGGTAAACCACCGAACGTCTAACTCCTAGCGCTACTGCCAGTTTGTTCTGACTGATGTCGTAATTCTCCAGTACTTGCTTAAGGGCTTTGCCTGCTCTTCCCATGCCTCTAATCGTGTCAGAGGCTCATGAGCAAGTAAATGACTACATTTATATATACATCGGGTACAATTTGAGTGACTATATTTATGTAGTCATTGCGCTGACACTAAACATCAGGTGAACTCGAATGCATGAAGAATTTCTGCCTAATGACAGTGAAGTACCCTTTGCTGAGGTTCCCACTCAGGCTTCTACCCATTTAGGTTACGGAAACGAATATGTCAAAGTGATGGTAGTCGGTTCCCGCAAAGGGATAGACCTTATCATCAAAAGGCTTTGTAGCCTTGGGTTTGCACAGGTGAGTGAGTGGAGTCCTGCGGTACCTTATGAGGATTCAGGAGAGATGATGAGACTTGTGAGGAAAAAAGTTTCTGTGAGGTGATTAGCGATAGGAGGATGCGATCGCATGTTGTGGAGGGTGGGGGGAAGGTGCGATCGCACATGGTAAACGAACAAAGAGCGAACATGTAAGATGTAGGGTATATCCTAATCAGTAGTCACCCTGTTCTAGAACCCAAGCGTGAGTGAAAATGGAGAAAATTGGGGGTTTACTCTCAAACAGAGCAAGTTTGACTACTTTTTTGGTCGGGTGCAATCCAATCCCCGCAATCAACGAAGAGCATTACAGAATTTAGCAGACTTAAGGCAACTGGGTATTGATGAGGCTGCGGGTGGGCGAGAACGTCTTCTACAAATCTTTCAAGATGGCTTAAATGCTCCTGAGACAGGTAGATATTTTTCTGAGTATGGCATCACTATTACTAGGAGAGTGGAGTTGAGCGGGGGAGCGATTGAGGTCAAATACTTCTATCCAAATAGTGATCTATCCTCTACTCCTGAAGTTGTCACTATTATTCCTAAAATCTATCGGCAGGAGTCGGACTGATGAATATTCAAATTATTGGCGAATCAGAGTTTAAGAAAATAGAGGCTGCTCGAAGAGCGATCGCTCATGACTATGCTCGGAAATTTGCTGTTTTGGAGCTAGGTGATACTCTAGGCTGTTATGGATTAAGTTGGCGCAGTGAATTAGTTGAGCCAATTGTTGAACTCTCATCAGATGAACGAGCAGTCTGGGTTGGAGTTGATCAACAGGTTGCAGCAATTTCTCTGTCTGAAGGTCAAATTCGTCTATCTCTTGCCCTTAATAGCAATTTGGTTCAAATTCTGGTTGGGGAAAAGCTTACTGCTGTTCTCACTGAGGATAAGGTATTGCTTTTTAATCCTGATTTTTCTATCCGGTTGATTAAGGGGTTGCCTGACTTAGCTGAAGAAATAGTAATGACTAATGAATCCGGTTTGGAAATTTGGCTGATGTCAGGGGAAAGTTTATTTTTGGATATGCAAACAGGGACTTTTCTTTCCAAAGTGGCATAGGATGACGTTTCACTAAATGATATCGAAGGGGAAGGCGATCGCGCTTTGTGGAGGGTTGGGGAAGGTGCGATCACATCTATGTCAATTCAAGCCCTAACGAATGGAATTCGTGGCTATACAACCGAAGTCCGCCTGCGCGGACTAACACAAAGTCAGGGATTTGATAAAAGAACCCGCGTAGGCGGGTTTTGTTTGTATAGCTGCGGTTTCTAACCGCCAAGCCCTTCTTTTCCTAATTTCATAATTCGTTTCCTCGATCAACCCAATAATGCCAGTCTGCGATCGCCCGAAAATTCTAGCTTCTGCTGAAGTCACGAGCAGGAGTGCGATCGCTTTCTTTGATTAGATTCCGCTAAATTTGTGGGAAAGCGATGGAAGAGTAAGGATGTTAGCCTGATAATGCGAATGGTGTCTACGCTACTTGTAATCGATATAATCTATGCAAAATACTGTTTGCTAGTTTTGGGTAAAAACTGTTCGCTCTCCATTAGGCGCTAGAACAATACTGATATTTTTGAAGGTCTCATCAGTCGATATATAACCCTTCTTTACAAGATCATATATCGAATTCTTCCCATCAATCGCTTCACCCCGTTCAGATTTACATAAACATAGACTGTTTGACAAACTCTGCCAATTCGTCATCTAAATCCATGTCGAAATTTATCTTGTGAATCTTCCATTGATCTGTAGCTTTATAGAAGACAAAGATAAATCTGATGGGCTGCCTATCAAAATTAGCTATATAACTAAAACCGACCAGACTATTTCCCAATGTCTTTTCTGCCATCAAGTGATATCCATAATAGTCTCCTATCATACTTTCTAAGGAGCGAAGCTGAGATTTAAGTTGCTCTAAACTATCTGTAGCTCTTTCCATCCACGAATTGGTAGAAGCAATGAAATCGATAGAACGCTCTATTTGACCTGAACTATAGATATTAAAAAATTCCTCTACTATTGCTTTGGGTTCCATGCCAATGTCTTCCTTTTTCACTTTTATTCAGCATCATTATAAGGCTTGTGCCGCCAGTCTTATCTTACTTTTCACGGGATGTGAAAAACCTCTCTCCAAACCTCTCTCCTACAAGGAGAGAGGCTTTGATTTTTCCCCCTTCCAACAACAAATTTATTCCTTTTCCCCCTTCCCTAGTAGGGAAGGGGGTTAGGGGGTTAGGTTTTTCGTGAACTTTTCCACATGACGTGGAAAGTCAGCAGTCTTATGGGTCAGGCTATCTTCAAACGCTTGACAATTTGTATTACATTTGTAGTATTATTTGAGTATCGTCGCTTGAGCGGCGACCATTTGTCCCTTACTCTGGCATGACAAGGAGCCAGTTTTATGATTCCCCGAACTAACATCCGAAACATTGGAATTTCTGCCCACATCGACTCTGGTAAGACAACACTGTCGGAGCGGATTC
Source organism: Stenomitos sp. (assembly GCA_036704025.1). Lineage (GTDB taxonomy): Bacteria > Cyanobacteriota > Cyanobacteriia > Cyanobacteriales > Coleofasciculaceae > Allocoleopsis. The sequence continues at coordinate 949 of DATNQL010000182.1, read as the reverse complement.
TCTACTACACGGGCAAAATCCACAAAATTGAAGAAGTTCGGGGGGGTGGTGCGGGTGCCACAATGGACTTCATGGAACTGGAGCACGAGAAAGGTATTACGATTACCTCTGCTGCCACCACCTGCTTCTGGCATGACACCCAAATCAACCTGATCGACACTCCCGGACACGTCGATTTCACTATTGAAGTAGAGCGTGCTTTGCGGGTTCTCGATGGTGCAATTATGGTGCTGTGCGCGGTGGCGGGTGTCCAGTCACAATCCATTACCGTGGACAGGCAGATGAAGCGCTACCGGGTGCCACGTATTGCCTTCATTAATAAGATGGATCGGGTGGGTGCTAATCCGTTCCGCGTGGTGCAAGCGCTTAGAGATAAGCTGAGTTTAAACGCCATACCCCTCCAGTATCCCATCGGCAGCGAGGACAAGTTTGAGGGCGTCATCGATTTAATTGAGATGACGGCAAGCTATTTTGCTGGAGAAAAAGGCGAAGAACACCTGATTCTGCCGATTCCTGCCAACCTCCGGAGTGAGGCAGAAGAGGCACGGGAGAAAATGCTCGATCGCCTTTCCATGTTCTCAGAACCGATGATGGAAAAACTGGTTGAGGGCGAAGAGGTTCCCAAGGAGATGATTTGGGAAACCATTCGCAGGGCAACATTAAGTCTGGAGTTGACGCCTGTGCTCATGGGTTCAGCCTACAAAAATAAAGGGGTACAAAACCTGTTGGATGCCGTTGCTTTCTACCTGCCATCACCAGAAGATCGGGAAGTAGTAAAGGCGATCGACATAAAAACGAGTGAGTCTGTTAATGTCTATCCTGACCCAGATGGCTCACTTGTCGCGCTCACGTTCAAACTAACTGACGAGGAAACCGGACAGCTAACCTACACGCGCATCTACTCCGGCACACTCCGCAAAGGGGATACCCTCTACAATACCCGGACGGG
>DATNQL010000181.1:0-5746 GCA_036704025.1 Stenomitos sp. | reverse complement strand
GATCAACTCTCGCAAACAGCTCCTGGACGAAGCCTACGCGGTACTCTCTGATCCCGAACAGCGATCAGCTTACGATGCGAGCTTTCTGACCAAAACTTACGAGCAAGAACCCAGTCCATCCGTAACACTGGGTTTTACGGGCAATGGCGAAGGCATAGAAGCCCCGATTGACCCCCACACTCCTAGTATTGAAATCAAGCATGAGCAATTCCTGGGAGCTTTGCTGATTCTGCAAGAACTTGGGGAATACGAACTCGTGCTGAAATTAGGGAACCCCTTTCTAGGAACCCGTGACAGCATTAGTTTGGATAAGGGTCGTTTGGGAGACCCCCAACTCGTTCGACCGGACATTATTTTAACGATCGCATTGGCCTGTCTGGAACTCGGTCGCGAACAATGGCAACAAGGCCAGTATGAAAATGCCGCCTCTTCCTTAGAAACCGGTCAAGAATTACTCTTGCGGGAGGGATTGTTCCCTTCCTTACGCGGGGAAATCAAATCCGATCTCTACAAACTTCGTCCCTATCGCATCCTAGAATTATTAGCCTTACCCGAAGAAACGGTTGTAGAACGGCGCAATGGCTTACGACTGCTCCAAGAAATGCTTCAGGAGCGAGGGGGCATTGATGGCACGGGTGACGACCAATCTGGATTAAGCGTTGATGATTTTCTCCGCTTTATCCAACAGTTGCGAACCTATCTCAGCGCGGCTGAACAACAAACCTTATTTGAAACTGAAGCACGACGTCCCTCTGCTGTAGCCACCTATTTAGCGGTTTATGCTCTACTGGCACGAGGGTTTGCCCAAAGGCAACCGTCTTTAATCGCCCGTGCCAAACAATTGCTGATGCGTTTGGGGAGAAGACAGGATGTCCATCTCGAACAATCGGTCTGTGCCCTGCTGTTGGGTCAAACCGAAGAAGCCAGTCGGGCATTAGAACTGAGCCAAGAGTATGAACCACTGGCTTTTATTCGCGAACATTCTCAGGGTGCCCCAGACTTGTTGCCGGGGCTGTGCCTGTATGGGGAGCGTTGGCTGCAACAATCAGTATTTCCTCACTTTCGAGACTTGGCTGAGCAAAAGGCATCTTTGAAGGAATACTTTGCCGATGAGCAGGTACAAGGGTATCTAGAAACGCTGCCAGAATCACCCGAAGAAAGCCATAGCGATTGGACGGTCGTTCCACCCCAGAAGCCAGCCTATCCCTCATCTGGAGCGTCCAAGACGGTTAGTGAGCCAACGGTACTGCGTCGATCTGATCTCCGCTCCGGAGCAGAATCGGGTCGCAGTCTATCTCGTGAAGCGCAACCGTCTGGAAACTCAGGCTTACGCTACTCCATCAATGAACCAGCGGCTGTCACTTCCCAGTGGACGAATGGACGAGAAGCGGCTTCTGCCACAAGTAGCCGGACAGCGACATTAGGTACAGCAACCGAGCACTCTTCTCAACCAGGCGTGTCAACCCTACCTGAAACCCAACGGATTTCCTCCCGTTCGCGCAGCCCTGTCGGGGAGCCACTATCAGCGGTGGGAGAGCCGATGGTTACAGAAATACCGCGTGAGCCTTCTGGAAAGTCGCCGCGCCGACAACGCCAAAAAGGCTTAACTGAACCTCAGGCGAATCGTTCCCGTCCAGCCGATGGTGGGGACAGCTACAAACGTCTACCCCCCGGTCGCCTGCACACTTCATCAGACAAGTCCAAGTCTTCCTCAAAAGTCAGACACCTCATGTTTCTGGCAATCGCGAGTGTTGTAGGAGCAGGAGTTCTGATTTGGCTGTTGATTATGACCCTGAGTTGGCTACAAAAAACGCTACAAGGTTTTTCTGCGCCCGACTTAAAGGGACCACAGCCCATGATTGAGCTATCAAAGCCTCCCATTCCTATTCCTGAACCGGGCAATCAGATGAGAGCGCCATCCGGTCCTCTGACTCAGGAGACAGCTCAACAAGTGATTGAAACATGGCTGTCCACGAAGAAATTGGCTTTTGGCTCAGACCATCAAATCGATCAATTAGAGCAAATTCTTGCTGAGCCAGCTCTAACTCGCTGGCGGCAACGAGTTGAAACCGATAAACAAAATAATTCGTACTGGCAGTACACCCATAATGTTGTCGTCAATTCGGTTGAGACGAGTGAGGAGAATTCGGATCAGGCGAAGGTCGATGCTACTGTCAACGAAAATGCCCAGTTCTATCAAGGGGGTCAACCCAATCCCGATAAATCCTACAATGATAATCTGCGAGTCCGGTACGACTTGGTGCGAAAAGAAGGTCGGTGGCTGATTCAAGATATGAATGTGGTGAACTAGCTGAGGAACTCGATTAGCGCCCCATCTCTTTGCTTGCCTTTTGCCGCAGTTTAAGGGCGTGTGGATGGTTGGGTTGAAGCTCGAGTGCCTTGTCTAGAGCAACAATCGCTTCGTCCCAGCGTCCGATTTCCCAGAGAGCTTCACCTTTCGTCGTCCAAGCATCGGCAGAATTACGCTCTAGATCAATGGCTCTATCCACAGCCCAAAGTGCTTCATAGGAGCGACCGAGTGATTGGAGAACCATCCCTCGACTCACCCAGGCTTGAGCAAATTTAGGTTTATTGATAATAGCTTGCTCATAGAGTTCTAGGGCTTTGGTCAGGCGTTTTTGCTGCTGGTAGGCATTGCCTTTACCCCACATCGCTTCTGGGTATTTCGGCTTCAGGTCAAGAGCATCATTGCACGCCACCATCGCCTCGGAAAACTTGTCCAGCTGATTCAGACAATAACAGCGCCCCCCATAAGCTTCCGCAAACTTAGGCTTCAGTGCGATCACTTGGTCGTAAAACTTTAGCGCTTCTTGGTATTGTCCGGTTGCTCTCAACCGTTCTCCCTCCTTTTGGAGTTCTTCCGCCGTTAGCTTGCGCGGTGGAGGTTTGGGCGTTGCCGATGGGGTGGGCGTTGGGGTTGAACGTTGATCCGTCAGCACACCACTACGGTTGACGGTTCGACCCGCAAACTGGGGGGAAAGTACAGTTTTAGTGACCATGAAGGTTACACCGACAGCCGTTACAACAGCCAGCCAAGGCCAGAGTTTAACCCACGGCCTTTGGATTACCCTGAGTTTAGTCTTGGCTGGTACTTTGGTTGGCGAAGCATCAACCGAGGGTTGTTGTTGAAACAGAGATACCGTTGTATCGTTACTCTCCTCTGAAGACGGAACCGGGAAGTCCGTTGGCACCCAAATGTTAGTTTCCCCTAGATTGGCCTCCACTTCCGTCAGTTCCTCTGCCAAGGCTAGCTCATCAGGAGTGGGTTGTCGTTTCTGAGTGGGTAGCGCCTCCTTTAGACCAGATGACAGATTCATCAGCAAAGAATCTTGACGCGAACCGAGTAGACTCTGGAGGGCTGCCAAGGCATCAGCGGCGGTTGAGTAGCGATCGCGAAAATCATAGCGCACCATCTTGTCCAAAATACCAGCTAGTTCTGGACTGACGTGGGGGGCATGTTCCCGCCAAATCATTTCGCCTGTTTGAGGGTCTTCGCTCATGCTTTTAGGGTGAACCCCAGTTAATGCCTGAATGCCCAGCATCCCGACCGCATAGACATCACTGCTAAAGCGAGGAGTTCCCGCCAATTGCTCGTTGGGCATGTAACCCTTTGTGCCGATGGAAATCGTTAAATTGGTCTCCCCTGTTTCGGGATTAACCGCCTGATTGCTGACTTGCTTAACAGCACCAAAATCAATTAGTACAATTTTGTCATCACCCTGGCGACGAATCAAATTGGGGGGCTTAATGTCGCGGTGAATCACCTGTTGCTCATGGACAAATGCCAACACCTGTAGAATGTCTTGTAACAGCTCAATGACCTGAGATTCCGTCCACGGCTGACCCTTCGCAAACTCTTTGGTTAACGGCTCTCCTTCAATGAATTCCTGAGCCAGATAAAACTCCTCATTGTCCTCAAAATGTGCTAGTAGACGAGGAATCTGCTCATGATTACCGAGTTGATAGAGAACTTCTGCTTCCGTATCAAACAAACGTCTCGCCATTGCCAGTGTTTCAGGTTCGCTGGTTTGGGGCTTGAGCTGTTTGACCACGCATTGGGGATGACCTGGAAGGTGTAAATCTTCTGCCAGAAAGGTTCGACCAAACCCCCCTGCTCCTAGTTTGTGAATAATTTGGTAGCGTCCACCCAGGGGTTTTTCCGGGTTTGTTGGTAGAATGTCTTGGCTCATGTTGAATTGGCCTACTCGAAGTCACTCGGAATCAAGCCAGTTAAGGGTTACAGGTTCTTGGTTTCGTTCAAAGGTTTGTTGAGGCTTGGCTTTCCAGAAGCAGATGTGTTTCTGTAATTACGATGGGCGTTCTGTCAGGTCATCTCTACTAGGAAGTCGCGACAACAACAGAAATTGATGTAGAGACATGGAAATCCAGTCGGTGATGACTTCATCAGCTTTGCAGGCTCCTTAGAGAGGAAGAGGCACAGACGACTGGCAGAGGAATTCAAAAGCCAGCCAAGCGAGGCGGATAATCTCCGTTTTTGCTTTGTGTCTGAAGACATGTGTTTGAGACCATTTGTGCCCTTACACATCACTCATGGTTAGGACTCTATGCACCCAACTCCTCACAAAACCCTGAAATGATGCCTAATTATCCGCACGCTTTTAGCTACAAACTGAGTAGCATGATGGCAGGATTCACATTCCTTACTGCCATTCCCTAGAGCCAAGGGTTTTCTTTTTAAGTGTACTTATGCCCAGGATACTATTTCTCGTGTTCTTTGCCACTTTAACGACTGCCTTACCTGCCCTTGCGGAAAACTGGGTTTTAGTCACTCGCGATGAGCAGGGGACAGATTACTACATCGATACAGAATCTGTGCAAGGTAGCAATGGCACCTATTTATTTTGGCGGATGGCTGTCCGTGCCAAACCCAATGAAATTGGGATAGCGGCAGAAAAGACTTTTGTGTCGATGAGCTGTCCGCTACGGGGGTGGCGAAGGAAGGCAGTGGCGAGATTCAACGCCCAAGCTGAACTGATAAACCGTGAGGAATTTGGGGAAAATGAACCCCTACAATTCTTTATGAACGGCACGGTGGGAGAAAGTTTGTGGAAGTTTGTGTGTAAGTGAAGTTGAAAAGCCTTACCTTAGCAAAGAATTGAAGGATGTCAAACACTATCTGTCACACTACTGAAGTTAAATTCCTTCACCCTTACCCCAGGTACTACACTGCTACCGAAGCGCTGGACACTACTCAATGCATCCACATCCCGTAACATATCCGGTAGACATTGATTAAAACGTAGATTCTTAATCGGATAAGCAATCCGACCATCCTCAATCCAAAACGTACCATCCCGCGTCATCCCCGTCACCTCTAGCGTTCTGGGATTGACATAGCGCACGTACCAAGCACGGTTAACCAAAATTCCTCGCTCTGTTTGAGCAATCAAGTCAGCGATCGCTTGGTTTGCCCCCGACATCACAACTGGATACATGGCTCCTGTCGGCTGTTTGCCCTGCTGCTGTGCCCAGTAACGACTATAGGATAAAGCTTGAGGGATACCGTCTTTAATCACCTCCAGATAGCGATTACTCAACCCATCCCCAAAAAATGTACTGAATTGCAATAGCGGATGTGCTGGGTTGCGCTGCACCTGTACTAAAGGACTGAACAATGGCTCACCCACGCGATTGCCTGCCTCCTCCGGGTGGGACATAAACGATCGCCCCTCATCCGCTGCTCGTGCATCCAAATTCCACATCA